>NZ_BAAAGU010000064.1:0-33736 GCF_039524635.1 Streptomyces thermocarboxydovorans
CACCGCCGTGACGCTCCAGCGCAGCCTGCTGCCGCGGAAGCTCCCCGACCAGGCGGCGCTCGAAGCCGCGTCCCGCTTAGGGAACACGGCACCAAGGAAGGTGCGCCCTTAGGGAACACGGCACCCGCGCACGGTCAGCAGCGGGCACAGGGACTCTCCTCACTCCCTCGAGTGGGGGTTGCAGCGCGCCGGGTCCTTCCCTCTTGTGGGCGCCCCCTCAGCAGCCTCACCGCGCAACTCTGCTACTGGGCCCGCAACGGCCGACTCATCCGCACCGCGCCGAACACCTACAAGATCACCCTCCCTGACGACTTGACGCCACCACCGAATCCTTAACTTCGCGGCATTGATCCAGCATCACGCGGTGGCAGTAGCCCTCCGGCCGTCCGCCCCGCCCCTGAAGCCACGCCGGCACCGGCAGCGCCGCCCGGATGACCTGCCACTCCGCCTCCGTCATGTCCGAGCCGTAACACCGGACACGGCCGGGCCCGTCCGCCGCATTGCCGAACCTGTGCGCGAGGCAGTCACACGCCGGGGACGGCGAGTTGGACTCTCACTCCGACGCCGAGGCAAACCCCCGGATCAGGCGGAACCCGTACACCACTTCCCAGGACGCAACCACAGACCCACCCACAGCGGTTCACTGACTTCCCGGGCTTGGCATAAAGCCTGATCGGACGAGGAGAGGAAGGACGTGGTTCCGTACCGCTGGAGCGAGCATTGGTGCGTGCTCGTCGCTGCGGTTGATCCATCGCAGGTCAGCCAGTTCGGCGGCCGGCCGAGGCACCTGGTCGATCTCGGCCCTGAAAACCGTCATATGCATCGGCACGCCTTCGATCGCGGCGACATCCTCGACGTCGCCCAACAGGGTGAGACTGGTGGGAGTCACACCGAGCTCTTCATCGAGTTCACGGATGAGTGTCTCCTCGGCGCTCTCCCCCGCCTCAGGTTTGCCACCAGGCAGATAGAAGATCTCTGGAGCGACCTTCTTACTGACCACGAGCAGCCGCCCCTGCTCTACGATCGCCGCTGCCACCACGGTGATCGTCGACCGCTGACCACCGTTGGTGTCCACCACGTCATCATTCACATCTTTCATGCAGCACGCCGGCAATTCTGTCAGACATGGATCGGCCGGACAGGGCCTGAAGGACCGAGGAAAGTCATCGTGGGCCAAGCGCCCCGGCCAATCCCTCGACCAGGCCGGCGAGGTTGTGTCCACTGGAGAAGACATCGATGTGGGGCAGTGCGGCCTGCATTCCGCGTACGAGCGGCTCGTACGCCGGGTCCTCCTTGAGGGGGTTGAGCCACACCACTCGGTGGGCGAGGCGGGACAGCCGCAGCATCTGCTGTCCGAGCATCTCCGGGTCACCGAACTCGAGCCCGTCCGAGCAGACGACCACCCACGCCCCTCGGGCGAGACCGCCGTGGCCGTATCCGTCGAGGAAGCGCTTGAGGGACTCGCCGATACGCGTGCCACCGTCCCAGTCGACGACTTCGTCGGCGGCCCGTCGCAGCGCTTCATCCGGCGTGCCCTGCGCCAGCTCGCGGGTCACGCGCGTGAGCCGGGTACCGAAGCAGAACACCTCCCATCCCCGCTGCGCTCGCACTCCGGCGTGGGCGAAGAAGAGCAGCGCGCGCGAGTAGGCCGCCATCGAACCGGAGACATCGAGGAGGAGGACGACCCTGCGGGGGCGGAGCCTGCGCACACGCCACGCACGGCGTACCGGCTCCGCTCCGGTACGGAAGGAGGCCCGCAGAGTGCGCTGGAAGTCGGGTGACCCCTTGCGGGCGGCCCGGTACCGCCGGGAACGCCGGGTGGCCACCGGCAGGCGCGCGCCGGCCGCGAACAACGCGTGGAGCTCGTCCTCGGTGCAGTCGGCGAAGGACTTCTTTCGCAGCAGCTCGACGTGGCTGGCCATGGCCACCTGTTGGTCGGCGTCCTCATCGGACGGGTCGGCCAGCCCCGCGGTGTGCGCGGTCCGCATGACGGCTGGAGCGTCCGGCTGCGGTTCGGGCATGGACATGGACTCGTGGCCGCTGAAGAAGGCCCGGAAGACGCGGTCATAGACAGCGATTTCCTCCCGATCGCTGACCAGCGTGGCCAGGCCTGCCCAGTAGAGCTCTCCGAGTTCGGCCGCAGCGCGGCAGAAGTCGATGATCTGGCCGGTGCCCACGGCCAAGCCCTCCGCACGCAACACCCTGCAGAAACGGGTGGCGAGCTCTACCGGGTCACTCACTGAGGAGCTCGTGAAGTCGCGGTTCGACCAGGCGCATGTCGTCCTGGTTCTTGATGGCCCAGCCGAGCGTCAGGCGACCCTCTTCACTGGTGACGGCCTCAGCTCCGAGCAGCGCAAGCGCATTGGCCCAGTCGATCGCTTCCGCGCTGCCCGGCCGCTTGATCAGGTCGAGCTCGCGCAGGCGCGCGATGGCGGTGACGATGGAGCGAGCAAGTGGCTCCGACACGTTCGGGGCCCGCAGCCGCACGATCTCCGCCTCCCGCTCGAGCTCCGGGAACTCGATCCACTGGTACATGCACCGCCGTTTGAGCGCGTCGTGCAGTTCCCTGGTGCGGTTGGACGTGAGGATCACCGCGGGCGGTGACACCGCCCGGATCGTGCCCAGTTCGGGAACGGTCACGGTGAAGTCGGAGAGCACCTCCAGCAGGAAGGCCTCGAACTCGTCGTCGGCCCGATCGATCTCGTCGATCAACAGTACGACCCGCTTCTCGGCCCGAATGGCCTGGAGCAACGGTCTGGCGAGCAGGAAGTCCGGGCCGTACAGCTGCCGTACCCGGTCCGCGGCATCGACCTCGCCGTCCTGCAGGGCGCGGGCGAACAACAACTGACGTCCGTAGTCCCACTCATAGAGCGCCTGCGAGGCGTCGATGCCCTCATAGCACTGCAGGCGGATGAGCTCGGTATCGAGGACACCGGCGAGTGTCTTGGCGATTTCCGTCTTTCCGACCCCGGCCTCACCCTCGAGCAGCAGTGGCCGGCCCATCTTGAGGGAGAGCAGGATCGCGGTAGCCAAGCCACGCCCCGCCAGGTAATTGCGGCCGCGCAGGGCCTCCTGCACTTCGTCGACGGTGTCGAACGGAAGACCGGACGGCCCGCCGCCCTGGTGCTGCTCGATGCTCATCGCTGCCCCTCCGGCTGATGCCGGGGTTGCCGTGACCTCGGCCTCGGCACCCCCGGCACCGACTTTGCTCGATTGCAATTGCTGTGCACTCGCCGCGTTCTCCGGCTAGCCGATCTTGCCCATCAGCCGCAGCACGTAGTCGGGCGTGATCGGCAGCTTCTCGATGCGGGCTCCGAACGGGGCGAGAGCGTCCGCCACCGCATTGGCCAGGGCGGCGGGAGCGGCGATCTGGCCACCCTCGCCCATACCCTTGATACCGCCCACGGTGAAGGGAGACGGCGTCTCGATGCTGATCACCTCGATCGGCGGCACATCGGAGAACGTGGGCACCAGGTAGTCCATGTAGGTCGTGGTGAGCGGCTGGCCCTCGTCGCTGTAGATCAGGTGCTCGAGCATCGCGCCGCCGAGTCCCTGGACGATGGCGCCGTGCACCTGCGCTTCCACGATCATGGGGTTGATCACCATGCCGCAGTCCTCGACCGCGACGATGCGGTCCAGGGTGACCACGCCGGTGTCGGCGTCCACCTCGCACAGCGCCACGACGCAGCCGTTGGCGTAGTTGGCCGGCGGGTCATAGAACCGGGTTGCCGACAGCAGCGGTTCGCTGTTGCGCACCTCGGAGTCCCAGTGCGCGGCGTAGGCCACATCGGCCAGGGTCTTGAACCGCGACGGGGTGCCCGCGACGGAGACCTTCCCGTCCTCGATCACCAGGTCCTCCGGGCTGGCCTCGAGCATCTTCCCGGCCACCTGCAGGATCTGCTCGCGGACGTCCGCGGCGGCCCTGGCCACGGTGGCACCGCCGATGACCGCGCTGCGGCTGGCGTAGGTGCCCAGGCCGTACGGCGTGTTCGAGGTGTCGCCGTGCAGGATCACGACGTCCTTGATGTCCATCCCGAGGCCGTCGGCGGCGATCTGGGCGAGCGAGGTCTCGTGTCCCTGGCCGTGGCTGGACACGCTGACCGCGACGGTCACCTTGCCCGACGGATCGACGGTGACGGTGGCGTTGTCGTGCGACGGCAGCGGCGTTCCGGCCTGGGCCGAGGATTCGCTGCCCCACGCGGTCTGCTCCACATAGGAGCTGATGCCCAGACCGATGTAGCGGCCCTGCTTGCGCAGTTCTTCCTGCCTCTGGCGGAACGCCTGGTAGTCCACGGCCTCAAGGGCCTTGTCGAGAGACTCCAGGTAGCTGCCGCTGTCGTAGACCTGACCGGTGCACGAGAGGTACGGCAGCTCGTCGGAGCGCAGCATGTTGCGGCGGCGGAACTCCGCCGGGTCGATGCCGAGGCCGCGCGCGGCCTCGTCGAAGAGGAGCTCCCGCGCGGTGTTCGCGGCGGTCCAGCCCACTCCGCGGTACGCCGCGACGGGGCTCTTGTTGGTCAGGAAGGCGCCGACCTCCTCCCGGTAGTTCTCGATCCGGTACGGGCCGGGCAGCGCCTTCGCGGCCAGCGCCGGCTCGATCAGCGCGCTCTCGGTGTTGAAGGAGTAGCCGCCGCCGTCACCGACGAACTCTCCGCGGACACCGAGCACCTTGCCGTCGTTGGTGACGGCGACCTCGAGATTGATGGACTGCTGCTTGGCGTGCGTGGCCGCGATGAGGTGCTCGTGCCGGTCCTCGATCCACTTGACCGGACGCCCGAGCTGGGTCGCGATGAACGGAATGGCGATCTCTTCGGGCACCGTGCACATCTTCATGCCGAACCCGCCACCGACCTCGGGCGCGATCACCCGGACCTTGTTCTCGGGCAGGCCCAGCTGGCCGGCGATCACCGAGCGCAGGAAATGCGGCATCTGGGTCGACGACCAGACGGTCAGCTGCTGGTCGGCCCGGTCGTAGTTGGCCAGCACACCCCTGGTCTCCATGGGTGCCGCCATATAGCGGTTGTGGTCGAACCGGGCACTGAACACGCGGTCGGCCTTGGCGAACGCCTCGTCGACCTCGCCGTGCGTGATCGCCTCGCGGTAGATCTCGTTCGTGCCGAGTTCCTCGAACAGCAGCGCGGCGTCCGACGCACCGGAGGCCGCCACATTCGGCACCGGCGGCAGCTCCTCGTATTCGACGGCGGAGCTGAGCAGCTCAGCCGCGTCTTCCGCCGCGTAGCGGTCCGCTGCGAGGACGATCGCCACCGCGTCGCCGACGAACCGGACCTTGCCGATCGCGATGACCGGCTGGGGAGTCCTCAGGAGGTTGTCGAGCGCGACGTGGTCGATCAGCGGCGGCACATCGCGCAGGTCCTCGCCCGTGAAGGCGAACACGGTCTTGCCGAGCCCTGGCAGCACGGACTTGTCGATGGAGACGATGCGGGCGTGCGGGTGGGGGGAGCGGACGTACACGGCGTGCAGCATCTGGGGCAGTTCGAGGTCCGCCACGTAGCGGGCAGCGCCCGTCAGATACCGCGGGTCCTCAAGACGCCTGGCCGGCTTTCCGATCCACTTTCCCTTACGGATCGCGCGGTTGTCGCTTCCCCATTTCCGGATCGCCTGTTCCCTGAGGTCCAACGTTTCAGACATGTGAGCTCTTCCTCTCGCCGGAAGGTGTTGCCGTCGCCCTGCTCTACACCGGGGGAATTGCGGTCATGAAAACCGGACTTCCTACTTCGCCGCCTTCGCGGCTGCCGCGGCTGCCGCGGTCGACTTGATGATGTTCTGGTAGCCGGTGCACCGGCAGAGGTTTCCGTTCATCCCCTCGCAGATCTGCTCCCGAGTGGGCTCCGGGTTCTCGGCGAGGAAGGCGTGCGCGGTCATCAGCATCCCGGGCGTGCAGTATCCGCACTGCAGGCCATGGTTTTCCGCGAAAGCCTTCTGGACGTGGTCGAGTTCGCCGTCCGAGGCGAGTCCCTCGACGGTGGTGATTTCTGATCCCTGAGCCTGGACGGCGAACATCAGGCAGGCCCGGATGGCACGGCCGTCGACCAGGACGGTGCACGCCCCGCAGACGCCGTGTTCGCAACCGAGTTTGGTGCCGGTGAGGCCGAGATCGTCACGGAGAACGTCAGCGAGCGTCTTCCGCGGCTCGACCAGCAGCTGGTGCGGAATGCCGTTGACATTCAGCTCCACGATTTGCTTCGAGCTCATTGCCATGGTGCTTCTCCTTCGCCTTGGTCGGACATCGCGAGCGGGCTGTGCGCCGTGCCCGAGGTGGTCACGCGGGAGATCCCGCACGTTCGAGTGACCGGGTGATGGCCCGCTTCGTCAGCAGTCCCGCGACGTGGCGCCGGTAGTCCGCGCTGGCGTGGATGTCGTCGGTCGGCCGCACCGCGGCTGAGGCTTCGCTCGCCGCACGTTCGAGGAGGTCACCGCCGATGTCACCGGCCTTCGCGCCAGTGATCAACTGCTCGGCGACGGTCATCCGAAGCGGGGTGGCACCCCCGCCGAAAATGGTGATCCGCGCCCTGCTCACGGTGTCACCCTCGAGCGAGACGAGGGCCACCACGCCGAGGATGGCGAAGTCGCCATGGCGCCGGGCGACCTCCTCGAAGTACCACCCGGTCCGCCCGCTCGGAATGTCGAACTTCACCTGAGTGACAATCTCGTTGGGTTCGAGCGCGGTGGTGAGATAGGACTCGAAGAAGTCGTCCGAGCCGATGGTGCGGGTTCCCGCGGCACTGCGGGCGGTCACCTCACCGCCGACGGTCAGGAAAACCGCCGGCATTTCGGCGGCGGGATCCGCGTGGCAGATGCTCCCGACGACCGTGCCGCGGTTGCGGATTTGCGAGTGGCCGACATGGGAAAGCGCCTCCCGCACCACGGGCAGCACCGAGTGGAGCTGGTCGGAGCGCTCCACGATGTACTGTCGTGTCCCCGCACCGATCGCCACATGATCCGGTTGGACACGGATGTAGTCCAGACCCTCGATGGAGTTGATATCCACGAGGTTGTCAGGAGCGGCCAGCCGGAGATTCAGCACGGGAACAAGGCTCTGGCCTCCAGCCAGCACCTTCGAGCCGTCCGGGTCGGAATCGAGGATGCCGACTGCCTCATCGATCGTTCGGCAGGCGTGGTACTTGAACGGAGGTGGCTTCATGGGTGGTGGTCTCCCAGGTTGCGTGCGCTCGGACTCGGAAGCTTTCAGGCGAGCTCACGTACATCACTCGACAGGGGCCCGCCGGACCGGATTGAGCTGATGACCTGCGAGATTAGTGGCCCGGCGACATTGCATCTTTAGGCGTTCAGCCGAAGCTGGGAAGGCCACTTGTCTGATCTGCACAAGGAGTTCCCCCCTTGCCGGCCGTGAGCGTCACTGTCGCCGTACGCAGGGCACGTTGCAAAGTCCCCCGAACGGTGCGCTCGGGGGACTTTGGGTGTGTTTGCTGTGTTTGCTGCGGTTTGCCCTTGGCTATCCAGTCGTGCCGGCCCGGTCCTGCAGCTGTTCAGCTGCCCGCAGTACGGCCCGGACGATCTTCTGGTAGCCCGTGCAGCGGCACAGGTTTCCGCCCAGCGCCAGCCGGACCTCGTCCTCGTTGCACGACGGGTTGGCGTCCAGCAGGGCCTTGGCGGACATCACGATGCCCGGTGTGCAGAAGCCGCACTGCACACCGCCCTCCTCCAGCAGCGCCTGCTGGATCGGGTGCGGGCAGGAGGGCTCCGACACACCTTCGATGGTCGTGATCTCCCGCCCGTCGGTCTGCAGGGCGAGATAGGAGCAGGAGTTCACCGGCCGCCCGTCCACGAGCACCATGCATGCGCCGCACTCGGAGTCGTCGCACCCCTCCTTCGGCCCGGTCAGGCCGATGTCCTCCCGCAGCACGTTCAGCAGCGATCGGTGCGGCTCGACGTCCACCGACGTTTCGACGCCGTTGACCCTCACATTCAGCGGATACTTCATCCTGTACTCCCGGCGGTGACCGTGGGCAGATTGCGGTTGGCGGGGACGGCGATGTCGGTGCCCGCGGCGCGCGCGGCAGCAACCGCCAGCGCCCGGCTCACGACGACCGAGATCATCGCCCGGCGGTACCGGGCGCTCGCCCGGACGTCGGTGATGGGCTGTACGGCCCCGGTCGCGAGTGCCGCCGCGTCGCGGAAGGAGGCGCCGTCCGGCCGGAGTCCGCGCAAGAGGTCTTCGGCCTCGCGCGCCCGCATGCACGTGGGTGCTGCCGCGCTCAGTGCGATCCGGGAGTCGGCCACCCGGCCGTCGTCTCCGAGTGTGACCAGCGCGGCGGCGCCGACGACCGCGATCTCCATCGCGCGCCGGTGTTCCAGACGGACATACGCACTCCCCGTCGCGGGGGGCAGATCCGGCAGGCGCACGGAGGTGAGCAGTTCGTCGGGCTCTGCCGTGGTGCGGCCGGGTCCGGCCAGCAGATCCGCGACCGGCACGGTGCGAGTCCCGCGAAGGCTCAGCAGTTCGACGTCGGCCTCGAAGACGAGGAGCGGGGCACCGGTGTCCATCGCGGGCGAGGCGTTCATCAGGTTGCCGCCCAGTGTGCCGTTGGCTCTGGTGGCAGGTGAGCCGACCAGGGCGGACGCGTCGGCCAGCGCGGACCAATGGGAGCCGATCAGAGGTGATCGTTCGATCCACGCGTGCGACGTCAGCGCTCCCAGGCGCAAACCGTCTTCGTTCTCCACCAGGGCCAGGTCGGTCGCGCCGTGGATGGCGATCAGCACCTCGGGCATCCGGTGTTTGCCGCCTCTGGCGGCCACGACCAGGTCGGTGCCTCCCGCGACCACGCGCGCGCCCTCATGCTCAGCCAGCAGCGCGGCGGCCTCCGCAGCGGTGGTGGGCGCGAAATAGCGGCTCATGCCAGCTCTCCTTCTTGCTCGTGAAGTGCCGTCCACACTCGTTCGGCCGTCATGGGCAGGGCGCGGACCCGGGTGCCGGCCGCTGCCGCGATGGCGTTGCCGATCGCCGCGGCGGTGCCGACGACTGGCGGTTCGCCCACCGCCTTCGCACCGTGCGGTCCCCCGTGGTCAACGGGGTCCTCGAGCAACTCGACGTTGACTCGGGGAGCGTCAGCGGCGGTGATCAGCTTGTAGCCGAGCAGGCCGGGGTTGAGCTGGCGGCCGCCGTCGTACTGGCTGCCCTCCAGCACCGCCATGCCGATGGACTGGATCACCCCTCCCTCGACCTGGCCCTGAGCGCCGAGCGGATTGAGGACGCGGCCGAACTCGTGCACGGCGGTCACTTCGGGCACCGAGACGGTGCCCGTTTCCTCGTCGACGCGGACCCTGGCGATGTGGCAGAAGAAGGAGGGCGCGAGGAAGGCGGAGTACCCGAGCCGGCCCCCACAACCGCTCAGGTCGTGCTCGGGCAGTGATGGCGGGTTGCCCGAACCGCTGCCGATCAGCAGGGACGATGTCTGCGACGCCGCCGCAACGCTCGCGATCGGCAGCGCCTTGGACGGAACGCCGCGGACGCGGGCAGCGCCGTCGACGAGTTCAAGGTCCTCCTCAGCGGCCTCCAGCATCTCGGCCGCCTTGCGCAGGAGCTTTGTGCGGACCTCTCCGGCAGCCTCGATCACCGCCCGTCCGTTGTTGAACGTGGTCTGGCTGCCGGCGCTGCCAAGGTCGAAAGGTCCGGACTCGGTGTCCTGGTAGACGATCGAGAACTGGTCGGGCCGCATGCCGAGTTCCTCGGCGGCGAGCGTGGCCAGGCCCATCACCGAGCCGCTGCCGTTCTCCTGCGCGCCGGTGACGATCGTTCCCGTTCCATCGGCGTTGAGCTTCACGTACGCACCGGAGCTCGCGGGCAGGCTGAACCACCAGCCCACCGCGATCCCCAGGGCCTCGCCGGGAGCGAGGTCCTTGCCGGGCCACCCGGCGATCTCCGCCGCGCGCTCCAGGCACTCCTTCGCACTTGAGCTGATGAACCGCTGACCGGTCTGACCTGTGTCTCCGGCCTGGACGAGGTTGCGGCGGCGGAACTCCAGCGGATCCAGTCCCACGCGCCTGGCGAGTTCGTCGGTGTGCTGCTCCACCGCCCAGCAGGTCTCCGGCCCGCCGGGGGCGCGGACGCTGCCAGCCGGGGTCCGGTTGGTGTAGACGGTGTGCACCTCGGCGTGGAGGTTCGGCACCCGGTAGGGCCCGGCCACCATCATCAGGCCGATCTCCGTCGTGAACAGTGCGTCTCCGCAGTACGCGCCGGAGTTCAGCAATATCCGCGCGCGCCGGGCGGTGATGGTCCCGTCCGCCTTGACGCCGGTGGTCAGCTCGATCTTCGACGCGTGTCGTACCTTGTCCGTTGCGACGAACTCCTCGCGGCGCGTGAAGACGAGCCGGACCGGTCGCCGGGCCTGCCTGGCCAGCAGTGCCACATGGGCCTCGAAGTGGAAGTCGCACTTCCCGCCGAATCCTCCGCCGAGGTGCGGAACCACGAGCCGTACGTTGCTCTGCGGGATCTGCAGCGTCTCCGCCACGCCGGCGCGGGCCGGGAACGGCACCTGGCTTGTGCTCCAGATCGTGACCTTGTCACCTTGCCACTGCGCGACGACGGCATGCGGCTCGATCGGGACGGCGTGTGCCATGTCGCTCTGGTAGGTCTCGGTCAGAATGTGGTCCGCTTCGGCGAATCCCGCCTCGACATCCCCCTTGACCGATGTCATATGGCCGCAGTCGTTCGGACCCCGCTCCACGCCGTTCTGCGTCTGGTAGCTCTTCCAGTCCGGGTGCACCAGCGGCGAGGAACTCTTGAGAGCCTCCTCGACGTCGAGGATCGGGTCGAGATCCTCATAGACCACGCGGATCGCGGCGCAGGCGGCCTCGGCCTGCTCCGGGGTCTCGGCCGCGACGGCGGCCACGATCTCGCCCTCGAACCGGACCACCTCATGGGCGAACAGCGTCCGGTCCTTGACGAACATGCCATACCGCACCATCGGGGCATCGGCCTGGGTGACGACGGCGTGTACCCCGCGCATGGCGCGCGCCGCAGTGGTGTCGATGTCCACGATCCGAGCGTGCGCCCGTCCGGCGTACAAGAACTTGGCATGCAGCAGGCCGGTGAACGCCAAGTCAGCGGTGTACCGGGCTTGACCGGTCACTTTCTCCAGCCCGTCCCCTCGGACGAACTTCTGGCCGATGAGCGAGGTCATGCCAAGTGCCTCCTGGCTCGTTCTGCGCTTCCTGATGACTTCGGGGTGAAGGTCACGGGAGGTCCGACCGCCCGAGCCCTGATCCGGACCGCGGGGTCGCGGAGGTATGTCAGCGGGATCTCCTCGACGTCGACGACCCGTACATGTGCCGGGTCGGCGCCGGCTTGGATGGCCCGCCCCACCGCTTCTGTCGAGACCTCGTCCACGGCCGCCCGAAGCCGGTCGGGACGGCTCGCGCAGATCCGCTCGGCGTGCCCGCTGACCGGGGCGATGGCGGCGCCGAGTGCGTTCGCGACCTCGAAGTGCGGTGGCCGGATGACTTCGCGGACGCCGGAGAAGCTGTCCGGTGCGATGTCGCCGCCTCCGCCGACCACGATCAGGGGGAGATCGTCGGCGCCCAGCCGGACCCGGTCGACGGCTTCGGCGAGCAACCCGTCCCACAGCTCCAAGTGCTGGGCCAGGCCGGCGTGCCATTTGGCCGGGACGGGGCAGGTGCCCGTCGTGGCGCGCCCGGCGGCGACGGCCGCATCCGTGATGGTGGGTGTCGATCCGCCGAAACAGAGCGCTTCGGTGACCAGTGAGCTGCCGACGTTCATCCGGCCGTTCGCCCACTGCTCTGCCGCGCCCAGGACGACGGAGCTACCGCCGACCGGGATACTGAGCACGTCCGGCAACCGGAAGTTGGTGTCGACACCGCCTATCGAATTGGGCGGCAGCGATTCCCAGGGAAAGCCGTTGACCAGCCGTCCGACCGCGGTCGTCGCGCCTCCGATGTCGGCGACGATGGCGTCGGTGACTCCGCTGCTGTGCGCACCACCACGCATGCTGTTCGCCGGGCCGCTGCCGATGGTGAGCATCGGGAACCGCAGCGAGTACTCCAGTGCCATGAGGGTGCCGTCGTTCTGGGTGATGTAGCACTCCGCCTCAAGGCCGGTCCGCTCGACCGCGGTCTGGAACGAGCGCCCGACCTCGGTTGCTACGCCGGAGAGGGCAGCGTTGAGCACGGTGGCGTTCTCCCGCTCCACCAGCCCCATGACGCCGATCTCGTGACTCATCGAGATGGGGATGTCCCCCAGTTCCCGGCGCATGATCTCAGCTGCCCGCAGCTCGTCCGCCGGGTTCACCAGGGAGAACACGGACGTGATGGCGACTGCAGCGGCACCGGAGCCGACCGCGGACGCGAACGCGACAATCCCCGCCTCGTCAAGGGTCGCGAGCGGTTCGCCGTCGAACTCGCATCCGCCGGCGACCGTCGCGCTGCCGGCGTGAACTGCGCGGCGCAGCTCCGGCGGCCAGGCCACCAGCGGCGGTATCGCGAAAGTGAGCGGGGCGCCGATGCGCAGGACGGCGACGCGGCGCAGGCCCGAGGCGGTCCGGATCGCGTTCGTCGCGCGTCTGGCTCCCAGCGTTGCGCAGCGGACCCGCATGGGATCGACGGCCGGATCCTCGAGCAACCGCGCGATCCCCTGTTCGACGTCGGCGCACAAGTCGTCCGTGGTCGGGATCTTGACCTTGGCGACCAGCATCCCCACCGAATCGACGACCACCGCATCGGTGTTGGTGCCGCCTACGTCGACGCCCAGTCGCAGCTCTTCAGTGGTCGGCACCGGTGACTCCCCGTACGTAATCCACGTCGTATCCGAACGACCTCGGACCGACCACTTGCAGGCCCTCTTCGGTTCGCCACACGTCGGGTCCGGGGAGGGCCACGACTCCGACCCGCTGCCCGTGGTGCAACCGCTCGGTACCCACTGGGTGGCCGTCCGCGAGGGTGAGCATGGCGATGATGTCCGGGACCGTGACGAGCACCTCGCCGTCCTCGAGAGCGACCAGCACCTCGTTCTGCAGCTCCAGGCGCAGTCGCCGCCCTGAGCAGGCGCCGGTGCCGTCGACGACCGCATGACCGCGGCTGAATCCGGCGCCTGTCCGCCGCTCGATCTCGGTGACCCGTCCCTCGATCAGGACACGGCCGGCGGTTTCGTCAGCCAGGGCTTCCGGCCATCCGCTTCGGCGTTTTGTCATCATCTGACCGATCCGGAGGGCCTTGGAGACGGATCCACGGATCGCGGCCTTGGCGGCGGAACGGGCGGTCATGGTGTACAGGGCTCCGGCGCAGGTCCCACCGAACGTGGCGGCACAGCTGCGGACGAGGCGTTCGGCATCCCGATTCCCGGCCGCATTGACGACGATCACATTGCCCCGGCCATCGGTCAGCAGGGCCGGACTCGCGGCAATGCCGGCGATATGCATCGCCTGCTGCTGCATCTCGGGGAACGCCCGTCCCATGCCGTCGGCGTCGAGCAGTGGCTTCCCCTGCCGGGATGCCCACATCACCGGCAGCAGGCCGTTCACCCCGGCGATCTCATAGCACATCAACGCGCTGACCGGGGAGTGGGTGCTGCCTTCGACAGCAGCCACCAGTTGCGCGCCCTCCTCGCCGCTCCACACCCGCTCCTGGGCGACCGTGGGTGAGCCGATCAGCCCGCAGGGCATGATCAGGGCCTCGGGATCCAGCGCGTCGGGATCGATGATCTCGACCGGCCCGCTTTCGGCGATGGCGTGGCGGGCCATGACGAGCCCGATGCCGGGGTCTCCGCCGCCGCCGGCGCCCAGGATCGCGCAGCCCAGCGCGAACGCCTCGATGTTTGCCGTGTCCAACAGCACGGCATCGAACCTAGGGCTCTCACATTCCCGGGTTCATTGACGTCGGGCACAAAAGACTTCTATGTTTCGTGCACTTCGCCGAGGGAGAGTCGTATGACGATGCTCGCCGACCTGAAAGACGCGCCCGGGCTGCGGCTCGAATGCGTGGCCCGTGGCGCCGACGATCCGGAAGTTGAATGCGTCTTTGTAGCTGAGCGGCTGCTCGACTTGCAGAACGCGCCCTCGAAGTCCGTCGCAGTCCTCGGCTCACACGTCTGCGCGGCCGTGGACGGCTACCAGTTTGACATCGCGTTGCGTATGGCCGTGGCTCGAGGCGTGGCCGCTCTCGTCCTCTCCGAGCCCAGCACGCCCCCGTTGACCTCCACCTCCGTGGAAACCGCACGCCGGTTCGGGATCGCCATTCTTCGCCAGACGGATCCGGTGAACCTGGCGGACCTCGTCACCACTCTCGATGCCGGACTGCGCGGGTCGGCGGAGCTGGCCCTGCGCCGGGCGGTCGAGGCCTTCCAGCGGACCACCGCCATGGCCCCGGATCCCGCGGCGATGGTCGAAGACGTCGCCAAGGCAGCAGCTGCGGAGATAGTCGTCAGATCGGAGCCGGATGGCGAACTCTCGTTTCCGGTCGAGGTGGACGGCGAACCGGACAGGTGGGTCGTCGTCCGAGACGCCTCGGCCCGGTCTCGCCCCGAGCTTGTACTCGTCGGCAGGCTGCTCGCGGACACCCTGGCGCTCGCGGCGGACGCCGCCCGCCGTGCCGAGGAGCTGCCGATCCGGTCCCGTGCCGAGCTGCTGTCCGAGATCCTGGACAGTTCGGAGCAAGGCCGCTCGGAGCTGCTGCGGCGAGCACGAGCCATGGGCCTGCCGATCGACGGCTGGCATGTCGTGGTGCGAATCGAGCACGACAACGCCGAGGAGCTGTGGCGTGAGGAGGTCGCCGGGTTCGAGGCACGCCAACTGCTCGGCCGGACAGTCCTGGACGCCGTCCGGTCCACCGGCGGCACCTGGCACCTGGCCTGGACGGAACGCTCGGTGCTGGTCATCCGCATGTGCCGCAACGATCCAGGGCCCTCCGCCGGAGCCCAGGCCACGAAGTCGGCGAACCAGGCGTTGCAGGAGGCGATACGCCGGTTCCCCGATGCGGTGCTGTACTGCGGCGTCGGCACCGCGCACTCGGGTTCGCTCGGGCTGATCAACTCCGCCGCCGAAGCCAGAGCGGCCGTCGCCGCCTCCCGGACCCGCAACCGGCCGGGCGTCGCCACGGCCTTCGACAACCTGGGCCTGCGGCGCACACTCGTGGAGTGGTACGCCTCGCACACCGCGCGTAAAGCCATCGCCACAGTGCTCGCACCGCTGGACCGGATGAGCAACAGCAAAGCCGAGGAGGCGATCAAGACGTTGCAGGTCTACCTCGACAACCACGGCTCGTTGTCGAAGACCGCGGCAGCGCTACATCTGCATCGCAACTCGGTTGCCTACCGGATCGAACGAATCTTCTCCGAACTCGACGTCGACCCGGACAACCCCGACGACTGGCTGCTTCTGCAGCTCGCCTGCCGAGCTCGCGGACTTGCCTGAGCCGCATGGCACAAGGGCGCACAGGACCACGGGCGTTACCGGCAGGAGGATACGGGCCTCGTGACGTGGTGACGGACGGCGTCACGCGTCCTCGGGCCGGCGCCCAACGCCATGAACGGATGCCGGGTGGCGTTGCGGAAGCACACCCGGCATCCGTTCATCCGTTCATCCACGCTCAACGACCGGCGGAACCGCGCGCCTCCGAGCTCGCATGCCGGTAGAACGTGGAGCTGGCCTGCGCGTCACTCGCACAGATCGCCTGATGCCCGTGCCCCGGATCCCGGTCCATCTCCACGGCCAGGTAGAACCTGCCGCAGTGGTGGCAGCGGATCCTCGCCTCCCACGGGTCGTCGACCTCCTCGCGCGGGTCACGCGGCCGCCGCATGACCGTCCGCTCCGGCCCGGATGTGGCGAGCACCAGCAGCTCCGCCAGCGCCGACACCACGAATGAGAGCGGCAGTGCCCAGGTCGCGGTCCACGAGTTGTCGTCGCCGACGCTGAGCAGCACCATTCCGACGGCCGTTCCGGCCGCCCAGGCGCCGAGCCCGCCCCAGTTGAACAGCGTCACCCGGCCCGGCCGCCACTCGGTGTGCTCCGCGGACGGCCCGCGCAGCCGGCCCCAGGCGATCCAGACCAGCACGCACGCCGTCCAAGTGACCGTCAGCACCGACTGGAACCGCAGCGCGGCGAGCAGGAACGAGAAGACATCGCTGAGCATCACCACGTACGCTCGCCGTCGGCACGGTGGACGCCATCATCGAGCTCGATGGTGATCAGCGGTCAGTCGCGGGGGGTGATCTCCTGGTCCCGGTGGCGCAGCGCGGCGAGCACGTCGAACGGCGTGAGCGGGAGCGACTGCAGCGGCGTACCGATCGCGTCCGCGACGGCACAGCCGATGACGGCGGCCACCGGGATGATGGACGGCTCCGCGACTCCCTTGGCCCCCAAGGGGCCGTAAGGGCAGGGGTTCTCCAGGATCGCGATCTCGATCGGCGGCACGTCGAGTGCGGTCGGCAGCCGGTAGGTCTCCAGGCCGCTGTCCACGACCACCCCGTCGCTGATCCGCAGGTTCTCGTAGAGGGCGTAGCCGATGCCCTGCGCCACACCCCCCTGGATCTGGCCCTCGATCATCTGCGGGTTGATGGCCCGGCCGACGTCCTGCACGACCACGTAGCGGGTGACCCATACCCGCCCGGTGTCGGGGTCGATCTCCACCTCGGCCAGGTGTGCGTGGTAGGAGGCCGCGCTGAAGTGCGTGAACGCCGCACCCACCATGCAGCCCGCGTCGAACGGCACCGGTGGGGCGACGAACTTGCCGGCCGCCGAGATCGGTCCGGAGGACCACATCGCGGTCGCGGCGACCGCCGCGAGGCTCACCCGTCGTCCCGGGGCGCCCACCACACCCACGTGGCCGTCGACCAGCTCCAGGTCCTCCGGGGAGGCCTCGAGCATCCCGCCGGCCACATCCAGCACCTGCTCGCGGACCTGCGCCGCGGCGTCGAGCGCCGCGCTGCCCGTCCCGAAGGTCGTCCGGCTGCCCTGGGCGCCGTGGTCGTAGCCCGCCGCGTCGGTGTCGGCCGGCGTGACCAGCACATCCTCGAACGGCACGCCCAGCTCGTCGGCGACGATCTGGCGGATTCCGGTCGCCACCCCGCCGGTGCCGATCTCGGCGGCCGCGCAGGTCACCGTGACGGTGCCGTCCTCGCCCAGCTTGACCGTCGCTCCAGACGGACCGGGGTTGGTGATCCAGGTCATCGGCACCACCGCCACGCCTCGCAGCGGCCGGCGCGCGGCGGTCAGCTCGTCCCAAGGCGCGATCTCGTCGGCCTTGGCCAGTGCCTGCTCGAGGAAGGCGTCATCGAGTTGCTGGCCGTTGACCATCTGCTCGCCGGCCTTCAGTACGTTGCGCAGCCGCAACTCCCGCCGGTCGATCTCCAGTTCCCTGGCGATGTGGTCCAGGTGCATCTCCTGGGCGAAGACGCAGTAGTTGCCGTTGACGCCCCGGAACGCAGCGGTGGGCGCGGTGTTGGTGTAGACGACCTTGCTGACGTAACAGGCGCTCGGGATCCGGTAGGTTCCGCCGAGGGCGAGCGGTGCCAGGTTTGCGCACGCCACGGTCTCGCCGCTGGAGTTCGCGCCGTTGTCGCAGAGAATCACGCCCTCCTGGGCGAGGATGGTGCCGTCCTTCGCCACCGCGGTGCGCAGACGCACGATGGCGTTCTCCCTCGGACCGCAGGTGGCCTGCTCTTCGGCGCGGCTGTTCACCACGCGGACCGGACGCCCCGCCTTGCGTGCCAGGACGCAGGCCATCGGCTCGAGCATCGCGTCCAGTTTGCCGCCGAATCCGCCGCCGATGGTGGGGACCACGACCCGCACGTCGGAGGGGCGGACGCCTAGCAGTTCCGCGACCCGCCCCCGCACCAAGAAGGGAAACTGGGTCGGAGTGTGCACGATGTAGCGGCCCTGCTCGTAGCGGGCGACGGCGGCGTGCGGCTCGATCGAGCACTGATGCTGGCGGGGGGTGCGGTACTCGTCCTCGACCACCAGGTGCGCCGAGGCGAAAGCGGCCTCCACGTCGCCCTGTTCGACACGGGCCTCCCAGGCCAGGTTCCCGCCGCGAGGCCCGTCGAGGAGGGACTCGTAGCTCTCCCAGTCGGGGTGGATGACCCTGGCGTCGTCGGCGAGTGCCGCCTCGAGATCGTAGACCGGTTCGAGCGGGTCGACCTCCAACTCGATCGCGGCGATCGCCGCGTCGGCCTGCTCGGTGGTGTCCGCGGCGACAGCGGCGATCGGCTCGCCAACGTAGCGGATCTCGTCGCGGGCGAACACCGTCTGGTCCTTGAGGACGAGCATGCCGGACAGCCCCGGGGTGTCGGCCGCGGTGGCGACCGCCCGGACCCCCGGGATCTTCTCCGCTCGGCTGGTGTCCAGCCGGGTGATCCGCGCGGCCGGCACGCTGGAGCGCAACACCCGGACCACCAGTGCGCCCGGTTCGGTGTAGTCCATGCCGTAGACCGCGGTTCCGCGCACCTTGGCGTCCCCGTCCGCTCGGCGGACGCTGGTACCCACCACTGTCATCGGTGGCCTCCGTCGGTTCCGGCGGCGCGCAGTGCCGCATCGACGATCTTCTGGTAGCCGGTGCAGCGGCAGATGTTGCCGGTCAGGAACTGGCGCACGGTCTCCTCCGACAGGTCGCGGCTCTGCTCCAGAACGGCGGTCAGAGTCATCGCCATCCCCGGTATGCAGGCCCCGCACTGCACCCCGCCGGCGTCCAGCAGCGCGTCCTGGACGGGGCTGAGCGGGCCGTCCGCTCCGGCCAGCGACTCCACGGTGCGCACCGAACGTCCCTCCACGGCGGACACGGGGAGCAGGCAGGACACGACGGGCTGATCATCGAGCAGGACGGTGCAGGCGCCGCACCGTCCCTCGCCGCAGCCGGGTTTGGCTCCGGTGAGGCCGAAGTGCTCACGCAGCACCTCCAGCAGCGGCGTCAGCCCTGGAACGTCGACATCGACACCTCGGCCGTTGAGCGTGAACGCGTACGACACAACATCCTCCTAGACGGCAAGCTCGGCGCACGCGCGGTGCACCAGCGACGGCAGCACCTCGCGGCGGTACCAACCGGGGGCGTCAAGACCGTCCCTCGGCGTGCAGTCGGCTGCGGCCAGCCGGCCCGCCTCCTCACCGGCAGCCGCCGACGGCCGGTTGCCGACCAGCGCATCGGCCGCGGCGTGCGACAGCCGCGCGACAGGTTCCACGGATCCGATCGCCACGCGCGCCGCGGTGACGACTCCGTCGGGATCGAGATCCACGCAGACGCAGACATTGGCGATGGCGTACTCACCCCCGCCGCGCACGGTCAGGCGGGCGAACGCGGAGCGACGGGTGGCCGGCGCCGCAACCAGCGCCCGCACGACGATCTCGTCCGCAGGCCGCTGAGCGCGTTCCAGCAGGTATTCGCCGAGAGACACGGTCGCCCGGCCCCGCAGCGAGGCGGTCTCGAGCCGGGCGTCGAGAGCAAGCAGGGCAGGGACCAGATCCGCCTCCGCGAATCCGGTCGCGCCGATGTTGCCGCCCAATGTCGCCACGTTCCGCACCTGGGGGAACGCGGACTGACCCGCCGCGCCGACCAGCCCCGCCAGCGCGGCGGGCAGTTCGCGCGACGCGAGGTCGGTGTGCGTGGTGAGCGCGCCCAGCGAAACCTCCTCGCCCGACTCGATCACGCGCAGCTCTGCGATGCCGTTCAGCGAGACGTAGCGGGGACGCAGGTCCTCACCTCGCAAGGACGACCGCATCACCCAGGTTCCGGCGGCCAGGGCCGCTCCGCGGTCACCGAGATCGGCCAGTGCGCGCACCGCCTCGTCGACCGAGGTGGCCGGTAGTACTTCGCAGCCTTTCGTGGTCGTACTCACCACATCACCTCGCGGTGTTGTTCGTTGTGGAGTCTCCAGCGGAGACGTGGCCAGCGGCGACACCCGCTGCCGCACCGAGGGGTCCGGAACCCCGGGGATCATGGACCCATGCCGATCCACTCGGCGCCGTCAGGTGAGATCTCCTTCTTCCAGATCGGCACTTCTTCCTTGAGCAACTCGATACACATCCGGGACGCCTCGAAGGCCTCTGCCCGATGCGGGGCGGATGCGGCGATGACGACGGCCGCGTCGCCGATCTCGAGCCGGCCGGTGCGATGGGCGACCGCGACGCGGACACCGGCCGCGATGGACTGGCACCGGTGGATGATGTCGGCCAGGGTCTTGAGGACCATGCCGGGGTAGGCCTCGTACTCCAGGCGGGTCACCTGCTTGCCGTGGCTGTGGTCGCGCACGGTGCCGATGAACACGACGGTGCCCCCCTGCCCCGGGCCGGTGACAGCGGCCAGGACTTCGTCCACGCTGAGGGGCTGTTCGGTGAGGCGGCAGTAGGGCTCGGCACCACCGGCCACCGGGGGGATCAGGGCGACGACGTCACCGTCGGTCAGTGGCCGCTCGGGTGGCGCGAAGTCTTCGTTCACGGCCGCCTTGACGTGGCGGCGGACACCCTCCAGGCCGGGGTGCAGGTGGCACAACCGGTCGATGAGCCGGCCCAGAGTCGTTCCGTCGGTGACGGTGACGTCCTCCTGGTGGGTACCGACGAACCGTTCGCGCAGCGCACCGAAATACAGCACGCGGATCTGCATGCATGTCCTCTTCCTCTGCCCGGGAGCAGCTCTCAGCCCCCGATGGCGGACATCGGCCTGGACGGCTGCAGGAATCCCAGGTCGTCGATGCCCGCGCCCGCCTTCTTCGTCCACATCGCGGCTCTCCAGCGCTCGGCGAGCTCCTCGTCGGTGGCTCCGCCACGCAGCGGGGTGCGCAGATCGGACTCCTCCCGCGCGAATAGGCAGTTGCGGATCTGACCGTCCGCGGTGAGCCGAGTCCGGTCGCAGGAGCCGCAGAACGGCCGGGTCACGCTGGCGATGACGCCGACCCGTGCCGGACCACCGTCCACCAGCCACGTCTCCGCCGGGGCGCTGCCACGAATCCCTTCGTCCTCCGGGGTCAGGTCGAACGCAGCCGACAGCGAGTCGAGGATCTCCGCGGCGGTCACCATGGCGTCACGGCTCCAGCGGTGCTGGGCGTCCAGCGGCATCTGCTCGATGAAACGCAGCTGGTAACCGCGCTCCAGACACCAGCGCAGCAGCTCGGGCGCCTCGTCGTCGTTGACGCCGCGCATGAGCACCGCGTTCACCTTGACCGGCCGCAGGCCCGCGGCGTCAGCCGCCGCGAGGCCTGCGACCACATCGGCCAGCCGGTCCCGCAGCGCGAGCTTGCGGAACCTCTCGGGCACCAACGTATCCAGGGAGACATTGACGCGGTCGAGGCCCGCCTCACGCAGCGGCCGGGCGAGTCGGGGAAGGCCGATGCCGTTGGTGGTCAACGAGATCTGGGGCCGCGGCTGAAGCGCGGCGACCCGGCCGATCACATCGAGCAGGTCGCGCCGCAGGAGTGGCTCGCCGCCGGTGAAGCGGACCTCCCGGACGCCGAGCCGCGTCACCGCGATGCGGATCAGTCGGACGATCTCGTCCGCGGTCAGCAGCTCGGGTTTGGGAAGCCAGTCCAGTCCCTCGGCGGGCATGCAGTATGTGCAGCGCAGGTTGCAACGATCCGTCAGCGACACTCGAAGGTCGGTCGCCACCCGGCCGTAGGTGTCGACGAGCGTCCGTGCCTGGTCGGTGATCCGGCCCATGCGGTTCCTCGTCTCAGGTTGCGGGATGCAGGGTGTAGGACGGGAAGTTCCCGTGCAGCGGGTCGTCGGGCGCGCCATCGGTCACCGCGCGCACGAGCAGCTCACCTCCCACGAATGCGCCGCGCCACGAGGCTCCGTTGCCGCCGAAGACCTCCTCGCGGTCGCCGCGGGACCGCGGCTTGTTGATCCCCACCTTGAACGCCTGCAGCTGCCTGCCCAGCCGCTGGGCCGTCGCTTCGTCGTCGCAGGCGAGGGACGCGACGAGCGCTCCGTTGCTGGCGTTCATCGCGGCGAGCAGCTCGGCCTCGGTGTCCACGAGCACGATGGTGTCGACGGGGCCGAACGGTTCGGCGTGGAAGAGCGCGGACGAGCTCGGCGGGCTCAGGACCGCGACCGGCGCCAGGTAGGCGGAGCGGTCCTGGCCGTCGATGAAGCGGCCGCGGCCGACGTCGCCCCGGTAGAGGGGGACACCGCCCCGGTCGAGGGTCTCCGCCACGGCGTCGTTCAGCTCTTTGACCTTGGCGGCGTTGATGAGTGGCCCGTAGTCGAGATCGGGCAGCGCATCGTCCGGTGAAGCGACTGCGAGTGGGTGTCCGAACCGGACCTCGTCCAGCACGGGCAGATAGGCCGCGAGGAAGTCGTCGAACAGCGAGCGCTGCACCACATAGCGGGGGTAGGCGGTGCACCTCTGCTTGGCGTAGTCGAAGCTCTTGCGCAGATGACCGGACAGTGTCTTCCAGTCGCTGAACTCCCACACCCCCCAGCAGTTCAGACCTTCCTGCTCCAGGATGTGCCGCTTCCTCTGGTCGACGAGGCTCTCCACCTGGCTGCCGGCCGCCCGTCCGCCGACGAACGAGACGCAGCCGATCTCCGGTGCCGCCACCAGGGCCGGGGAGAGCGTCCTCCCGGAACCGCTGACCAGCGTGATGGGCAGGCCCTCGCGTGCCGCCAGCGCACAGGCCAGCGTCAGGCAGGCCAGTCCGCCGTCGGTCGGCGTCTTCGCGATCACGGCGTTGCCGGCGAGCAACTGGACGAGCATGGCGTGCATCAGCACGCTCATCGGGTAGTTCCAGCTCGCGATGTTGCTGACCGGTCCGGCCAGAGGCGTGCGGCCGACGAGCATCCGGTCGATCTCCTCGACGTACCACCGCACTCCGTCGATGCAGCGGTCGACGTCATTGGTGGCCAGGCGCCACGGCTTTCCGATCTCCCACACCAGCAGCAGGGACAGCAGGTCCCGGTGGGTCTGAAGCGCGTCCAGCGCGGCCGTGACCTTGGCCTTGCGCTCCACGAGCGGCACCTGACGCCACTCGCGGTGCGCCTGCGCGGCGGCGGCGACCGCGGCGGAGGCCTCCTGAAGACTCAGAAACGGCGGCCCGGCGATCTCAGTGCCGTCGACCGCGGAGGCCGCCGGGATGGGAGCACCGTCGCGACGCCACTGGCCGCCCCACAGGTTGAGTACCCGGTCGTCGTGGAATGCCTCCGGGGCGACGGCCACGCAGCGTGCGTAGGCGTCCGCCCAGGCCGTGCCGGGCTTGAGGATGAGAGACATGTGCACCTCCTCCTTCAGTGACTTCTGGTCAGGCCGGTGACAGCGAGGCCGGAGTGCGTCTTGTACTTCTTGTTGATCGAGATGAGCACCGCCGTCAGCGGTTCGAGCTGGCGGGCCAGACGCAACGCCCCGGCGTCCACTCCGATCCGGCCGGTGACCGCACGGACGAGCTCCTGCACGACGCCCTTCGCGGCCGCGTCGTCACCGCAGACGAGGACGTCCTCGTCCTTGAGGTACTCGGCGTCGCCGAGCAGGCTTACCGCGGACACGTGGTGGAAGGCCCCGACCACACGGCTGTCCGGCAACAACCCTGCGGCCTGTTCGGCGGCACTGCCGTCGCTCACCGGCAGGCCGTAGGGGCCGCGTTTGTCGAACCCCAGCGGATTGACGCAGCTGATCACGATCTTGCCGGCCAGGTGGTCGCGCAGATCTGCCACGAGCTCGGTGTGGCCGTTCCACGGAACGGCCAGCAGTACGACCTCGTTGACCGATGCGGCCGTGGCGTTGGACGTCCCGGAGACTGCTTGGTCCGCGGGAAGTCTGGCGTTGAGCTTCTGGGCCGCCTCCTGTGCCCGCTCGGGCGAGCGGGATCCGAGGAAGACCCGGTGTCCGGCGCGGGCGAACCGGTACGCCAGTCCCTTGCCCTGCGGGCCCGTGCCACCGATCACGCCGATGGAGTAAGTCTGCGACTGCATGGGTGCTCCTGGGGGTGAATGGTCCGGGTCACAGCGGCGCGAGCTTCTCGACCGGCGTCCAGTCCTCGTCCAGGCCGAAGGCCCGGGGACCGAAGACGTCCAGTGCCTCGGGGGTGCGCATGATCGCCGGCGTGGAGATGGCGATCACCCGGACGCGCTGCCCGTAGCGCAGCGCCTCGGTCGTGATCGGCGTCGCGGTCTCGGCGTCGAGCACCGAGATGAGGTCCGGGACGATCGCGAGCAGCTTTCCGTCGCTGCGGGCCACCAGATGCTCGTTCTGAAAGGTGAGCTCCACCTTCGTCGCGCCGTCGAACGTCGCGATGGTCGCGGTGCCGCGGACGAACCCGTCGGCGCTGCGGCGCTCGATGTCGACGACCTTGCCCTCGAGCAGGATGCGTGCGTGCTCGTAGATGGTGCCGGACAGATAGTCGATCAACGCCTGGAACGGATCTTGCTGGCTCTCCCTGGCTTCCCGGATCACCCTGCCGAGCCGGAGGGCCAGCGTCATGGTCCCCGGGATCGCGGTGCGCTTCACGTCGGTGCCGCTCATGGGATATTCGGCGATGTAGGAGACGCCGCCCATCCGAATCGTCACTCCGCGCGCGAACCACTCCATGCTGCGGTTGTCATCGCCGGTGTCGATGATCGTCACGTTCTGGCGCTCGTCGCAGATCGCCATCGGTGAGCCCGCGACCCCGTACACCCCGAAGGTCTCCATCTGCAGCTCGGGGAAGGCGCGTCCCATCCCGTCGCCGTCGACGATCGGCAGCCCGGTGCGCGCCGCGACCAGCAGCGGAACCATCGAGTTCAGGCCGCCGCACTCCATCGGAATGATGGCGTCGGCCTTCCTGCCGAGATGCCGTTCCAGCCGGCGCAGTGCCGTCACCGGCTCGCCCCCGCCGGGGATCTTCTCGATGACGACGGTCGGTGCGCCCATGAATGCGCTGGCGATGACGAGCGCCTCGTCGTCGACCTCGTCCGGCTCGATCAGCCGGATGGTGCGGCCGCGCCGCAGTTCCTCGGCCACCAGCAGGGTCCCGATGTAGGGATCTCCGCCGCCCCCGGTCCCCAGCAGGGCGGCGCCCCGCGCCAGGTCTTCCAAGTCGTCGAGCTCAAGCGTGTATGCCATGTCTCCCTCTGTCCTTTCGATCGCCCGATACCGCACCGCCTCACCGGGCGAGGACGAGATCTCCCACTGCCTTGACCCGGATCCGTGTCGCGTTGCCCGGCAGGTAGGCCAGCGGGACTTCGTCGACATCCACGATCTGCACCGACGAGCGGCTCGCACCGGCCGACACCGCCTTGTCGACGGCCTCCTGCTTGGCCTCGTCGAGCACGGCGTCCCGCTGGCCGGGCTGGATCGAGTACATGCGGTCGACCTCGCCGCCCACCTGCGCGATCGCCGCGCCGATCGCGTTGGCGGTGGCGAAGAACTCCGGCCGCCGCACCTCACCGACGCCGGGAAGGCTCTCCGGGACGAGGATGCTGCCGCCGCCGACGGCCACCACGGCGATGGGCTCGGAGCTGGTGCGCACCCGGTCCACCACGTTGGTCATGTCCTCGGAGATCCGCTGCAGCACGGCGTCGATGAACGACCGGTCCAGATGACGGACCAGGCTCCGGTCCCCGATGTCGGCGATCCCGGCGGCCACCGCGATATCGGTGCAGGTCAACGTGTCGCCCCCGAACACCAGCGCCTTCTCGGTCAGCCGGTAGCCGACGCTGTCGGGGCCGACGCCGAACGGCTCGGACCGTATGCAGCTGCCTCCGCCGATACCGATCGAGAGGACGTCGGGCATACGGAAGTTGGTGCGGATGCCGCTCACACTGACCTCGGTCGAGGCTTCGTGCGGGAAGCCGTTGCGGAGCATGCCCACGTCCGTCGTGGTACCGCCGACGTCCACCACGGCGCAGTCGCGCAGGCCGGACAGGAAGGCCGCGCCGCGCATCGAGTTGGTCGGTCCGGAAGCGAAGGTAGCGACCGGGTAGCGGCGCGCGTAGTCGACGTCCATGAGCGTGCCGTCGTTCTGGCTGAGGAACAGGGGCGCGTCGATCCCCGCGCCGCTCACGGCCTCGGCCAGGCCGCGGCAGATGTGGTCGGCGAGTTCGCTCAGGCAGGCGTTGATGATGGTGGCGTTCTCACGCTCCAGCAGGCCCATACGCCCGATCTCGTGGGACAGGCTCAGCGACGCCCCGGGAAGGAGCTCCTTGAGGATCTCGGCGGCCTCACGTTCGCACTCCTCGTTCACCGGGGAGTACACCGATGAGATCGCGATGCTGCGCACTCCCTGCGCGGCGATCTCCTCGGCCACCCTGGCCAGCTCGTCGCAGCTCATGGGAGCGATCCGCCGCCCGTCGATCTCGTGCCCGCCGTGGCACATGTAGGCCCGGCCGTCGATCGCCCGCACCAGGCGCTCGGGCCAACTCGACATCGGGGGCAGGGCGGCGGTTGCCGGCAGCCCCAGCCGGATGGCGGCCGTCGGGGCGAGGCGGTTTCCCTCCACGATCGCATTGATGAAATGCGTCGTGCCGATCATGACGCCCTGGATCGCCGATGGTTCGTATTGCGTGCCCGACAGGAGGGTCTTCAAGGCCTCGGCGATGCCTGTCGTCACATCTTCGGTGGTTGCAATCTTGGTATGTGCGCACACCCGATCGCCGTCCATGAGGACCGCGTCGGTATTTGTTCCACCTACGTCAATGCCAATGCGCATCGGCTCTCCATTGTTGTGTCCAGCAGACCTCGACCTCGTACCTTGTCCGCAGCCGCAGCCGCAGCCGCAGCCGCAGCCTCGCGGCTTGTCCGCGGACGAACGCATATGCCGACGGTCTGAATTGACCTTAGATTCGGCGCGCCGACGGGTCATTGTGCTTTCTGCGACCAGTGAAGCCGGAAATTGTGCAACCCGCCCGACGCGGCCTGCCGACCAGCGGCGTCACGCAGAGTGAGGGGCTGTCGGCGGCATGCCCGCAGCCACGCGGGGCGCTGCTTCGGCCGGGCTGCGGAGCCATCCTTGCGAGATGCACAAGATCTCGCGAGGAATTGTGGGAAGCACCGAAGACCAGCAGGTCCGGCGGCCCCTAACTTTCCGGGACATGGGGCCGGGGCACCTCCCCGGCCACCGCTGATCCCCTTCGGCGTCTGTCCCCGGCCCCCTCACTTCAGGAGGAGCGATGCTTGAGCAACCTGCGATGCGGCACCCACGGGTGGGCGTGCGATGAGCGCCGCGACTGACATGCCGGTGGGACTGGTCCTCGGAAGCCACATGCCCGCCAAGGACATCGTGGCGATGGCCCGCCAGGCCGAAGATCTCGGTTTCGGAGAAATGTGGTTCTCCGAGGACTGTTTCTTCTCCGGTGGAATTGCCGGAGCCGCCGCGGCGCTTGCCGGGACCAACCACTTGCCGCTCGGTCTCGGAATCGTCTCCGCGGTGACTCGGCACCCCGCGATCCTGGCCATGGAACTCGCCACTCTCGACGTACTGTTTCCGGGCCGCATTTATGGCGGCATTGGGCACGGCGTGCCTGCCTGGCTGGACCAGATGGGCCTCATGCCGCCAGCGCCGTTGAAAACCCTCCGCCAATGCGTGACCGCGGTCAGGCAGCTGCTCGACGGCAAATCGCTCACCGAAGAGGGACATTTCAAGTTCGACAACATTGAGCTGACGTACCCGGCGGCCACCCGCGTGCCGCTCTACACCGGGGTGGTGAACGAGAGGGGGCTGCGGGTGTCGGGCGCTGTCGCCGACGGCACGATCCTGTCGGTCCTGGCCAGCCCGGCCTACGTCGAGTGGGCCAGGGCCCGGATCACCGAAGGCGCCGAAAAGGCCCAGCGCACCGACCCGCACCGGCTGGTGACCTACACGCTCTTCTCGGTCAACTCCGACTCCAAGGTCGCCAGGGCCGCGGTGCGGGAATCGATCGCCTTCTACCTCGCGGCGATGCCCAACAGCGCCCTGTCGCAGGTGTACGGGATCCAGGACCAGCTCAATGAGCTGCTGGCGGCCGGCGGAGCCGAAGCCGTCGCGCGGGACATGCCCGACGCCTGGGTCGACGACCTGGCGGTCGCCGGCGACCCCGACGAATGCGCCGAGAAGCTGCGCCGCCTGCTCGATGCGGGCTCCGACTCCATCGGGCTGTGGTTGTTCCCGGCGGACCAGGCAGGCGAGGTCGCCCAGCTGACTGCCCGCGAAGTACTCCCCCGGCTCTGACGAAAGGACCCTCATGCCGTACCGCGTCTTCTTCCTCAACAAGCTCCGCGAAGGTGTCGACCCGGCCGACTACGAGAGCTGGATCCGGCGCACCGACTACCCCGTCGCTCGCGCGAACCCGGCGATCCAGCGCTACGACGTCACCAGGCTCGAGTCGACGCTGGACGACGGCTCCCCCTCCTACGACTACCTCGAGGTGCTGGAGGTCGTCGGAATCGAGGAGTACCGGCAGGCGCTGGACACGCCGGAGTTCAAGCAACTCCTCAGCGAATGGTCGGAGTTCATCGCCTCCTCCGAGGCGGTCCACGGTGGAGTGATCGAGTGACCGGCCGCCGCTCGGCGGCCCCTCGGCACAAGGAAGCGACCCATGCGTGACGTCCTGCACGCCATCTCCGGCTGGTACGACTCCGGGGAGCGGTTCGCACTCGGCACCGTGGTTCATACCTCCCGCAGCGCGCCCCGCGGCCCCGGAGCGGCCATGGCCGTCTCCGGCGCCGGCGAGGTGGTGGGCAGCGTGTCGGGTGGCTGCGTCGAGGGTGCCGTGTACGAAGCCGCCCAACTCGCCGTCCAGACCGGAGAACCGGCGCTCGAGAAGTACGGAGTGAGCGACGACGAGGCCTTCGCTGTCGGCCTCACCTGCGGCGGGATCATCCACGTCTTCGTGGAGCCGGTCGACCGGACCAGGTTCCCGCAGTTCGGGGAGGTCGTCGCGTCGATCGAGCGGAGCGAGCCGGTAGCGGTGGCGACCGTGGTCGACGGTCACGGCCGGATCGGCGCCCGCCGCGTACTGTGGCCGGACCACGCTTCCGGATCACTCGGCGACGAGCGGCTCGACCACGCGGTCACCGAGGACGCCCGCGCCATGCTGGCCCAGGCGCAGACCGGCATTCGGCACTACGGGCTGCACGGGGAGCGGCGTCACGACGAAGTGTCGGTGTTCGTGCAGTCCTACACGCCCGCTCCCAGGATGCTGGTGTTCGGTGCGATCGACTTCGCCTCCGCGGTGGCCAGGATCGGAGTCTTCCTCTGTTACCACGTCACCGTGTGCGACGCCAGACCGGTGTTCGCCACGCGCAGGCGGTTCCCCGAGGCTCATGAGGTGGTCTGCGAGTGGCCGCACCGGTACCTGGCCCGGACGGCTGTCGATGAGCGCACAGTGATCTGCGTGCTCACCCACGACCCCAAGTTCGACGTACCGCTGCTCCAGGTCGCCCTCGGGACGCGAGCCGCCTACATCGGTGTGATGGGCAGCAGACGGACCCACCGTGACCGGATCGACCGGCTCCGGGAGCAAGGCGTCACCGACGACGAGTTGCAGCGGCTCGCATCGCCGATCGGTCTGGACATCGGTTCGCACACCCCGGAGGAAACCGCGATATCCATCGCGGCGGAGATCATCCAGACCCGCACGGGTGGAACCGGCGAGCGACTGTCGAGGACCGACGGCCCCATTCACCGCGCAAGTGCCCGACCGACCGCATCACTGGCAGAGGCAGATCTCAGGGAGTGATCCATGCAGCTCGAAAACACGTTCACCGTACCCCTGCCCGCTGACCAGGCCTGGCCGGTCCTGCTCGATGTCGAGCGGGTGGTGGCGTGCGTCCCCGGGGCGACGCTGGACTCAGTCGACGGCGATGACATCACGGCCCGGATGCGTGTGAAGCTCGGTCCGATCATGATGACTTACCGGGGCCGGGCCCGTTTCGTGGAGAGGGACGAGGCCGCTCGCCGCGTCGTCATCGAGGCGTCCGGAAAGGACAGCAAGGGCGCCGGGACCGTGAGTGCGACGGTGCAGACGTCCCTGTGCGACCGCGGCAACGAGACCGAGGTCCGTGTAGTCACCGTGCTCAAGCTGACCGGGAAGCCGGCGCAGTTCGGTCGCGGCGCCATACAGGATGTGTCGTCAACGCTCATCGACCGGTTCGCCCAGGCCCTGTCCGCCGAGCTCGCTACCTCTGGGACGCAAGGCCAGACAGACTCGCAAGGCCAGACAGACTCCCACCAGGGTGGTGTGTCGCAGACCCCCACACCGGTGTCCAACGGCAGCGGCGTTGCGACCAAGCTCACGGCTCCCGCCGCCCCTGGGACTCACCTCCGTGCCGCGGACGACCACTTGGATCTGCTCGATGCGGTCGGTCCCGTGGCGAGGCGGATCGTGCCCAGGGTTGCCGGCGCGGCACTGCTCATCGTCCTCCTGGCATTCCTGGGCTGGTACTTCACCAGCAATTGACCGGTCTGCGCAGGCCAGTCAACTGCTGGTGAGTCCGCAGGTGGGTCCGGCCGGTGGTTCATCGCCGCCCCGGTGGCTCTGTCGCCCGATGCTACGGGCTGAGGTACGGGTTCTCGGGGTGGGATGGGGACGGAGGAACGGTCTGTGCGTGGGGAGGCCAGGAGGATCGGCGTGGTGAAGCTTCCCCTTGATCGTGGACACCTGGAGACCGGGACGCGTGAGCTCTTGAGCCGGGCGAGCTGGACCGTGGTGGTGAACGAGACCGCTCGGGATCGACCTCGCCTTGTTCGGCGGCGTGAGCCTTGAGTGCGCACACGGCTTGATAGACGGTGAGGAGTGCGTAGATCTCCTGGCAGACGAGCTCGGGGGTCTTGGAGCGCAGGATGAAGCCGGCACCCCGCAGGCGGTTTTTGAGCTCGGCGAAGCCGTTCTCGATCTCCCGGCGTTGGTGGTAGAGCTGGGCCAACTGCCGTGCGGGCGCGTGCCGGTGATCCAGGGGACTGGTCGCCAGGCGAAACTTCTCCGCCTGCGCCGGCCGGTCCTGGGGCCGGTGCGCCGGGCAGGCAGGCGGCGCCAGCGGGCCGCATCGGCGCTCGAAGAGCGCCTGCAGCGGTTTGCCGCCCAGACGCTGACGGGCCCTGGTGAGCGCCGAGCTGGTGGGCTGCCGCTGCACGAATCCGCCCGGCAGGTGCCGCAGCTTCTCGGTCAAGGACCGCAGGACCACCCGGTATCCCGGAGGACCTGCACTGCCCGAGCTGCTGAACAGACACAGCGCCAGAACGAAGTACACCACCGCCCGGGCCGACAGCAGTCCGGCGAATCATCAGATCGTGGTGAGCACCCGACCGCGCCGAGGGTCTTTTCACACTCAAAACGGGCATCAACATGCCCTTCACCTGCGGAAACTTCCTGACTCACCGGCATTGCAGGTCAAACGCACCGCTCGCTTGTTTGCTCAAGGACCGGACAGCCCACCTCGCGAAAGCGCGAGGTCAGCGGTGTTGACCCTCGTCCGACTGATCCGGACAACTCCTCTTCGAATCCGCGTAGCCGATCAGGAACAGCGCCTCGGAGAGCGAGAGCCGCTCCAGCTCCTGAGGCGACACGCTCTCGTTCACTCCGTGGATCTGCGCCTTCGGCTCGCTCAGGCCGATCAATAGGATCTCTGCCTTCGGGTAAAGCGAGGCCAGTGTGTTGCACAGCGGGATTGAGAAGCCTTGTCCTGCGACTTGCATCTCCTCTCCCGGGTAGGCGACCCGCATGGCCTCCGCCATCGACGTGTATGCCGGGCTGGTGGTGTCCACCTGGAACGGCTGCCCCTGGCCAACCTGCTCCACCGCGACCCGCGCACCCCAGGGGACCTTGGCCTCGAGGTGCGCGGTCAGCAGTGCGGCGGCCTCAGCCACTTCCGTCCCTGGCGGGACCCTCAGGCTGACCAGTGCGCATGCGGACGCCTGAATGGACGCCGTGACGCCGGTCACCGGCGGGCAGTCGATGCCGAGCACAGTGACGGACGGCCGCGCCCATAGACGGTCCGCGATCGTTCCGCTACCCGTCAGTGCCACCCCTTCGAGAACCCCGACGTCCCGCCGGAAGTTCTCCTCCTGGTACTGCAGCCCCTCCCACACTCCGTCCGCGGCCAGTCCTTCCACGGTCGTCGAGCCGTCCTCGTCCCGCAGCGAGTCAAGGACGCGGATCAGCGCGGCGAGCGCGTCGGGCGCGGCTCCACCGAACTGGCCTGAGTGGAGGTTGTCCTCAAGGGTGTTCACCTCCACGCGCATCAACGCCATGCCGCGCAGAGTCGCGGTGACTGTCGGCAGCCCGGCACGGAGGTTGCCGGCGTCACCGATGACGATCGTGTCGGCCGAAAGCAGTTCCGGGTGCTGCTCGGCGTACTGCTGCAGGCCTCCGGTGCCCTGCTCCTCCGAGCCTTCTACGACAACCTTGACACCTACCGGTATCCCGCCGTTGGCCTTGAGTGCACGCAGCGCGAGCATGTGCATGATCAGGCCGCCCTTGCAGTCGGCCGCACCACGCCCGTACCAGCGCCCGTCGCGCTCGGTAAGCTCGAACGGGGGCGAGAGCCAGGCGGACTCGTCAAGTGGTGGCTGCACATCGTAGTGGGCGTAAAGCAGCACGGTCGGGGCATCCGCAGGGCCGGGAAGATACCCGTATACGGACTGAGTACCGTCCGGGGTGTCCAACAGCGCGACGTCCCTGAACCCCTCCGCGCGGAGCAGGTCGGCGACCCACTTCGCGGCGGCCTCGCACTCGCTCTTCGGGAACTGGGCGGGGTCGGCCACGGACTGGAATGCAACCAGTTCGGCGAGCTCAGTCCTGGCGCGCGGCATCAGCGACGCGATGGTCTCGGCCAGCGCGGTCGCGGGCGGAGGGGTGGTCATCGATAACTCCTCGTGGATGCAACAGGGTTACGCGGGGCACGGCCGCAATGGCTGGGAGCGCGGCGCGGCTTTGGGCCGCCTTGCGGGACGTCGTGGTGGTCGGGGATCCGACATTCGGGCGGCGTGCACGGCAGCCGTGCCCCGCCGGCGGACGCTGTTACCGGAAGGAAAAGCTGCCCCGCCACAGGACACGGCGGCGGCCACACCACGGGCTCCTCACCTGGCGCGCTCCCGCCCGGCTGCCACGTCCCATGGCCCGAGCATGGTGGTGCCGGCGCCGGCCCGTTCCGCCTTTCCGCCCTGGCGTATCTGGATGATTTCCGCAGCGATGGACGCAGCCGTCTCCTCGGGTGTGCTCGATCCGACGTGAGGAAGAAGACGCGGTGTGTCATCAGAGTCCTTGCTTTCTGAGCCGGGCAAGACGTCGCCGGAGTCAAACCCTGCGGCAAGAAGGCGGCCCAGCTTTTCCGCGCACTCGTCGGGATCACCGGCAATGGCCAGATCGTCGCCCCAGGATTCGGGCATCGCCTTCACCAGCCCCCAGCCGAGGAAGCTGAGCCGAGGAGGACGACGTCCAGTTCGACACCGGGCTCGACCGCCGTGGTGTCCTCCGGGATCACGATCAGTGCGTCCGCGCGCGCCAGGGCGGCGACCAGGTGCGACCCGGCTCCCCCGACGGGAGTGACGCGGCCGACCGCCTCGCCCTGCGCGGGCGGCTCGTTCCTGCCGCGCAGGAACTGCCGCTTACCGGCCGGCGAAGTGAGCGGCTCGCCGATCTCGAGGCGGGCCCGGACCACCCTGCGCTCACGCGGTTCGAGCCCCATGAGGGCGCGGATCGCGGGGCGGACGAACAGCTCGAAGGAGACGTAGGAGCTGACCGGGTTGCCGGGGAGGGCTAGCAACGGGGTGCGGTCGGGGCCGATGCGGCCGAAGCCCTGCGGCTTCAGGGCGATTGCAAAGTTCGTTGATCGTGTGTTGGTGCAGGTCAGTTGAGTCCGAGGACGGTCAGTGGCCGCTCGT
>NZ_BAAAGU010000065.1:0-32370 GCF_039524635.1 Streptomyces thermocarboxydovorans
GCAGCCACTTCCTCGCCTTCCTGGGCCTCGCGGCCGCGCTGACCTGCTACAAGAAGCTCGCCAAAGCCACCACGTGAAACATCCTCTTAGCTGTATTGCCCTGAGAGGTTAGGAACGCGGCTGGCGGGTGGCTGGCCTTTCAGCGCGGTGTGTCCGCGGTGGTGATTGTAGGTGTGCAGCCAGTCGGGGAAGGCGTCGCGTCGTTCCTGTTCGCTGCGGTAGGGGCGGGTGTAGGCCCACTCGTTCACCGGGCAGCGCTTCTACCGCATCGAGAACGGCCGGCTGGCCGGCCAGCTCAAGGACGTCGCCTACCAGGCCACCACCACCGACTTCTGGGGTTCCATGACCGCCGTCGGCGGGCCCCAGACCTATGTGCTCGGCGGCGCCTTCAACTGCGGCAAGGCCCAGCCCGGGCAGGTGGCGGCGGTCTCGCACGGCTGCCCGTCCGCGCTCTTCAAGGGAGTCAACATTCTGAACACCACGCAGGAGGCCGGCCGATGAGCGCGCGTGTCAGCAAGCCGCACGAGATCGTCGAGCGGACTCTGGAGCTGTCCCGGGCCGACGGCTGTGTCGTGATCGCCGACGAGCAGTCGACCGCCAATCTGCGCTGGGCGGGCAATGCGCTGACCACCAACGGGGTCACCCGCGGGCGCACCCTCACCGTGATCGCCACGGTGGACGGCGCGGAGGGCACCGCCTCCGGGGTGGTGTCCCGCTCGGCGGTGACCATGGACGAGCTGGAACCGCTGGTGCGGGCCGCCGAGGCCGCCGCGCGCGGCGCCGGTCCGGCCGAGGACGCGCAGCCGCTGGTCACCGGGGTGCCGGCGTCCCCCGAGTTCACCGAGGCGCCCGCGGAGACCTCCTCGGCCGTGTTCGCCGACTTCGCCCCGGCCCTGGGCGAGGCCTTCGCCCGGGCGCGGGCGGGCGGCCGGGAGCTGTACGGCTTCGCCCACCACGAGGTGGTCTCCACCTATCTGGGCACATCCACGGGGCTGCGGCTGCGCCACGACCAGCCCAACGGGACGCTGGAGGTCAACGCCAAGTCGCCGGACCGCACCCGTTCCGCGTGGGCGGGGCGCTCCACGCGGGACTTCAAGGACGTCGACCCGACGGCCCTCGACGCCGAGCTGGCGGTACGGCTGGGCTGGGCCGAGCGGCGGCTCGAGCTGCCCGCGGGCCGCTACGAGACGCTGCTGCCGCCGAGTGCGGTGGCGGATCTGCTGGTCTACCAGATGTGGTCGGCCTCCGGGCGGGACGCGGCCGAGGGCCGCACGGTGTTCTCCAAGCCGGGCGGCACCCGGGTGGGCGAGAAGCTGTCCGAGCTGCCGCTGACGCTGCGCAGCGACCCGCATGAGCCGGGCCTGGAGTCGGCGCCGTTCGTGATCGCGCACTCCTCGGGCGACGACCAGTCGGTGTTCGACAACGGGCTGCCGCTCGCGGCCACGGACTGGGTGCGCGAGGGCGAGCTGCGCCGGCTGACGACGACCCGGCACAGCGCCGGGCTGACCGGGCTGCCGGTGGCCCCGGCGATCGACAACCTGATCCTGGAGGGCGGCGCGGACCGCTCGCTCGACGAGATGGTCGCGGCCACCGAGCGGGGCCTGCTGCTGACCTGCCTGTGGTACATCCGCGAGGTCGACCCGGCGACGCTGCTGCTGACGGGGCTCACCCGGGACGGGGTGTACCTGGTGGAGAACGGCGAGATCACCGGCGAGGTGAACAACTTCCGCTTCAACGAATCGCCGGTGGACCTGCTGGGCCGGGCCACCGAGGCGGGGCGCACCGTCAGGACGCTGCCCAGGGAGTGGAGCGACTGGTTCACCAGGGCGGCGATGCCCCCGCTGCGCGTCCCGGATTTCAATATGAGCTCGGTCAGCCGGGGCGTATAACCTCGTAGGCGTCGCAATCGGCTGTCACCCGGCCGGCCGAAGATCATCAAGGAGACACGAGAGACGTGACGGACATCGTCGACGAGCTGAAGTGGCGTGGCGTGATCGCCCTGTCCACTGACGAGGACGCTTTGCGCAAGGCGCTCGCGGACGGTCCGGTCACGTTCTATTGCGGTTTCGACCCGACCGCGGCCAGCCTCCACGTCGGCCACCTGGTCCAGGTCCTGACCATGCGCCGCCTGCAGCAGGCGGGCCTGCGCCCGCTGGCACTGGTGGGCGGCGCGACCGGCCAGATCGGCGACCCGCGCCCGACCGCCGAGCGCACGCTGAACGACCCGGAGACGGTCGCGGCCTGGGTGGAGCGGCTGCGCGCGCAGATCGAGCCGTTCCTGTCCTTCGAGGGCGAGAACGCGGCGAAGATCGTGAACAACCTGGACTGGACGGCCAACCTGACGGCCATCGAGTTCCTGCGCGACATCGGCAAGCACTTCCGCGTCAACAAGATGCTGACGAAGGACTCGGTCGCGCGGCGTCTGGAGTCCGCCGAGGGCATCAGCTACACGGAGTTCAGCTACCAGCTGCTGCAGGGCATGGACTTCCTGGAGCTGTACCGGCGCTACAACTGCACCCTCCAGCAGGGCGGCAGCGACCAGTGGGGCAACCTCACGGCGGGCCTGGACCTGATCCACAAGCTGGAGCCGCAGGCCGAGGTGCACGCGCTGGCGACGCCGCTGCTGACCAAGGCGGACGGCACCAAGTTCGGCAAGACCGAGGGCGGCGCCGTCTGGCTCGACCCGGAGATGACCACGCCGTACGCGTTCTACCAGTTCTGGCTGAACGCGGACGACCGGGACATCTCCACATACATGCGGATCCTGTCCTTCAAGTCCCGTGAGGAGCTGGAGGAGCTGGAGCGGCAGACGCGGGAGCGTCCGCAGGCGCGGGCGGCCCAGCGGGCGCTGGCGGAGGAGCTGACGACGCTGGTGCACGGCGCCGAGCAGACGGCGGCCGTGATCAACGCCTCCCGGGCGCTGTTCGGGCAGGGCGAGCTGGCCCAATTGGACGAGCGGACGCTGGCGGCGGCGCTCTCCGAGGTGCCGCACATCCGGGTGTCCCAGCTCGGCCCGGTGGTCGACCTGTTCGCCGAGGTGGGCCTGGTGCCGAGCAAGTCGGCGGCACGGCGCACCGTCCGGGAGGGCGGCGCCTACGTGAACAACGTCAAGGTCGCGAGCGAGGACGCGGTCCCGGCGAAGGAGGATCTGCTGCACGGGCGGTGGCTGGTGCTGCGCCGGGGCAAGAAGAACCTGGCCGCGGTGGAGGTCACCGGCGCCTGAGCCGCGACGGCGGCCCCGAACGGAGTGGGGGCGGTCCCGGTCTGGTCCGGGGCCGCCCCTTCGTCGTGCCGGTTCGCCGTGCCGGCCGCCCGCCGGGTCCTGAGCCGGCTAAGCGCGCTGTCTCTTGTTCCCGCGGACCTGCATGTACAGCGCGTCGATCAGACCCACGATGATCACGGCGGCCACCACCTGGAAGATGTGGCGGCTCCAGTCGATGCCGGGGGTCTCCTCGACGCCGAAGCCCCGCGCCATCGCGTTGCCCACGATGGCCCCGAGGATGCCGCCGATGGTGGTCAGCCACAGGGGGCTGTGCTGTTTACCGGGAATGATCGCCTTGGCGATCAGACCGAGCACGAATCCCACGATGATGGCCCACAACCAGCCCATGGCTGCCTCCTGTACCGCTTGACGCGAGCAGTACAGCCAGTGTCGGCCCACTCCCCCTGCCCCGCATGTCGGGAGTGCGGCGCCCGGGACCCGGTCTCGTGGGCGCCGCGCACAGGGCGTAACGTGGTGATGTTCTCCGAGGCGCGGGCGGATGGTGAGTGTGATGCGGAAACAGCACGGCGGCGCCCGGGTCTTCCGGATCACCGGTGCGCGGGCGAGCCTCCAGGAGGACGTACGGGGGCGGCAGCGCCGGTACGTGATCTCGATGACCATCCGTACGATCTCGGTCATCCTCGCGGCGACCCTGTGGAACGTGGAGCGGCATGTCGCGATCGTGGCGCTGGTCCTCGGACTGGTGCTGCCGTACATCGCCGTGGTGATCGCCAACGCGGGGCGGGAGAACGCGCCGCCGACCCCCTCGACCTTCATCACGCCGCCGCTGCGGCCCATGATCACGCCGCCCCGGACGAATGACGGCGGGGCCGGGCCGGACACGGAAGAAGCGGCGCCCGAGCCGACTCCGGGCGCACGAACGCAGCGGCCCGAGCCTTCGTGAGCCGTGGGGCCGGGGGAGCACGGCGGGCCGGAGCGGAAGCCGGTTCCCCGCCAAGCTCAAGAAGAGCTCAGATCAATCATGCTCTTTCGGTGCCAGCGGCGGGGTGACCCGTGACATACTTCGTACGCGCTCCGCATCCCCCGTCGGAGCGACGGACCGACGCCGGGCAGCTCCCCCCGTGGCTGCTCGGCGTCGCCCCTTTCCCGGGCCTTCCCGGACCTTTCCCCGGGCCGAACGGGTTAGGGTCGGACGGTGATCAACGCTGACCCCGAGACGCCGATCTGCTCCGCCAAGGGCTGCCGCGCCCCAGCCGTGTGGGTGCTCGCCTGGAACAACCCGAAGATCCACACGCCGGACCGCCGCAAGACCTGGCTCGCTTGCGAGGAGCACCGCGAGCATCTGTCCCAGTTCCTGGGCGTACGGGGGTTCCTCAAGGACGTGGTGAGGTTCGAGGAGTGGCAGGAGCAGCAGGAAGGGCAGGACCGGCCCGGAGGCTGAGCTGCGGCCGGGTCGGCCCCGGTGCGGGCCCGGGGCAGCCCCGTAGCGGACCAGGGCTCAGCCGCCGATGGCGGACATGGGGCGGTCCGGCTGGACGAAGGACGGGTCGTCGAGGCCCGCGCCCGCCTTCTTGCCCCACATGGCCTGCTTCCAGATGCGGGCGATCTCCTCGTCGTCCGCGCCGGAGCGCAGGGCACCGCGCAGGTCCGTCTCCTCGGTGGCGAAGAGGCAGGTGCGGATCTGGCCGTCGGCGGTCAGGCGGGTGCGGTCGCAGGCGGAGCAGAAGGGGCGGGTGACCGAGGCGATCACACCGACCACATGGGGGCCGCCGTCGACCAGCCAGCGCTCCGCCGGGGCCGAGCCGCGCTTCTCCTCGCCCTCGGGGGTCAGCTCGAAGCGGGTGCGCAGGGAGGCCAGGATGTCCCCGGCGGTGATCATGCCTTCGCGCTTCCAGCCGTGCTGGGCGTCCAGCGGCATCTGCTCGATGAAGCGCAGCTCGTAGTCGTGCTCCACGGCCCAGGCGAGCAGGTCGGGGGCCTCGTCGTCGTTGAGCCCCGGCATCAGGACCGAGTTGACCTTCACCGGGGTGAGGCCGGCCTCGCGGGCCGCGTAGAGGCCGTCGAGGACGTCCCGGTGGCGGTCGCGGCGGGTGAGCGCCTTGAAGACCTCCGGGCGGAGGGTGTCCAGGGAGACGTTGACCCGGTCCAGGCCCGCCTCCCTCAGGGCCGGGGCGGTGCGCCGGAGGCCGATGCCGTTGGTGGTGAGGGACATCTGCGGGCGGGGCTCCAGGGCGGCCACCCGCTGGACGATGCCGACCAGGCCGGGGCGCAGCAGCGGCTCGCCGCCGGTGAAGCGGACCTCCTCGATGCCGAGGGAGGTGACCGCGATGCGGATGAGGCGGACGATCTCGTCGTCGGTGAGCAGGTCGGGCTTGGCCAGCCACTGCAGGCCCTCCTCGGGCATGCAGTAGGTGCAGCGCAGATTGCAGCGGTCGGTCAGGGAGACCCGCAGGTCCGTCGCCACTCGGCCGTAGGTGTCGATGAGCACGGGGCCCCCTCCCTCGACGTGGATCGCGCGCTTCCGCCCGGTGCACGCATCCGTCCGGATCACGTGTCCGAACACCTGCGAGCCTACGTGACGCCACCGACAACCCACCACGACCCGATGTGACGAGATGCGGAACGGCCGCGTCGTAGGGACCTACGGATCCCGGTGACGCGGCCGTTCGTGCGGGACGTCAGTGGGCGCCGGTGCCGGTCAGCGACCGGACCTCCAGCTCCGCGAACTTCTTGGTGTCGGGCTCCTCCTTGGACAGCACGGTGCCGAGCCAGCCCATCAGGAAGCCGAACGGGATGGAGATGATGCCCGGGTTCTTCAGCGGGAACCAGGCGAAGTCGGCGTCCGGGAACATCGCCTTGGGGTCGCCGGAGACCACGGGCGAGAACAGCACCAGGCCGACGGCGACGATCAGGCCGCCGTAGATCGACCACAGCGCGCCCTGGGTGGTGAACCGCTTCCAGAACAGGCTGTAGAGGATGGTCGGCAGGTTGGCCGAGGCGGCGACCGCGAAGGCCAGGGCGACCAGGCCGGCGACGTTGAGGTCGCGGGCGAGGGCGCCGAGCGCGATGGAGACCACACCGATGAGGACGGTCGCCCAGCGGGCCGCCTTCATCTCCTCCTGCTCGGTGGCGTTCCCCTTGCGGATGACATTGGCGTAGATGTCGTGCGCGAAGGAGGAGGACGAGGCCAGGGTGAGTCCGGCGACGACGGCGAGGATGGTGGCGAAGGCGACCGCCGAGATGGTGGCGAGCAGGATCGCGCCCCAGGCCGAGTCGACGCCGCCGATGTGCAGGGCGAGCAGCGGGGCGGCGGTGTTGCCGGACGGGTTGGAGGCGATGATCTCCTCCTGGGAGATCAGTGCGGCGGCCCCGAAGCCCAGCGCGAGGGTCATCAGGTAGAAGCCGCCGATGATGCCGATGGCCCAGTTCACGGACTTACGGGCGGCTTTGGCGCTGGGCACCGTGTAGAAGCGGATCAGGATGTGCGGCAGGCCGGCGGTGCCGAGCACCAGGGCGATGCCCAGGGAGATGAAGTCCAGCTTGGTGAGGTTGTCGGCACCGTACTGCAGGCCGGGCTCCAGGAAGGCGTCGCCCTTGCCGCTGTTCTCGGCGGCCTTGCCGAGCAGCTCGGAGATGTTGAAGTTGAACTTCAGCAGCACCAGGAAGGTGATGAGCACGGTGCCGCCGATGAGCAGCACGGCCTTGACCATCTGGACCCAGGTGGTGCCCTTCATGCCGCCGATGGAGACGTACACGATCATCAGGACGCCGACCAGGGCCACGATCAGGATCTTGCCGGCGTCGGAGGTGATGCCCAGCAGCAGCGAGACCAGGACGCCCGCGCCGGCCATCTGGGCGAGCAGGTAGAAGATCGACACCACGATGGTGGAGGTGCCGGCCGCGGTGCGCACCGGACGCTGGCGCATGCGGTAGGCGAGGACGTCGCCCATGGTGTAGCGGCCGGAGTTGCGCAGCGGCTCGGCGACCAGCAGCAGGGCGACCAGCCAGGCGACCAGGAAGCCGATGGAGTAGAGGAATCCGTCGTAGCCGAAGAGGGCGATGGCGCCCGCGATGCCGAGGAAGGACGCGGCGGACATGTAGTCGCCGGAGACGGCGAGTCCGTTCTGGAAGGCGCTGAACTGGCGTCCGCCGGCGTAGAAGTCGGCGGCGTCCTTGGTCTGCCGGCCGGCCCAGACGGTGATGCCGAGGGTGGCGACCACGAACAGGGCGAACAGGGTGATGATCAGGCCGCGGTGCTCGCTGGCCTCGTTGGCGGCCAGGGTGACATGGGTGATCGCGGGGCTCATGCGCCGCCCTCCATACGGGTCTTGATGGCCTCGGCCTTGGGGTCGAGCTTGGCTGCCGCGTGCCGCGAGTACCACCAGGCGATGAGGAACGTGGTGGCGAACTGCAGGACGCCGAAGACGAAGGCGACGTTGATGTTGCCGAACAGCTTGGTGCCCATGAAGCCGCCCGCGTAGTTGGACAGCAGCACGTACAGCAGGTACCAGACGATGAAGCCGACGGTCAGCGGGAAGGCGAAGGAGCGGTAGGAACGGCGCAGTTCACCGAACTCCGCGCTCTCCTGGACCTCGGTGAACTCCTCTGCTCCGGGGAGTTGGCGTTGTTCTGTCGAGGGGGGCGGTGCATCGGCGGCCACGGAGTCTCCTCGCGTTGCGGGTGGGGTTGTCTTTCGGTTCTTTCAGAGGGGAAGGCGAAGGTCCTCGCTCCTCCCGCACAGGGGGGCACGGGGCGACACGAGGACCGGTTCAACCGAATTCGCTTCTTTCCGCAAGACGTAACGCGACGGTTCACCGAGAGGTTCGGGCCGCCTGTGTGAAGTCCTGCGGGCAAAACGTTGTGGGACGGCAACATCGCCGGATAGCTTCACCCTGCACCACCCCGTCATGTACCTGCCCGAAGCGCCACCTGCCTCGGGCCGGTCCCGTTCCGGATGATGTGGAGACCCCATGGCTCATCTGCGTTCCAGACGCCTCGCCCTCGCCGTGCCCGTCGCGCTGTCCCTGACCGCCTCGCTGGGCTTCCTGCCCGCGACGGCGTCGGCGGCGCCGCAGCCGGCCTCGGCGGAGCAGGCGGCGGATGCGCCCACCCTGGCGTATGTCGTCAACACCAAGGTGGACCGCCGCACCATCGCGTCGGTGCAGAAGGCGATCGCGGCGGCGGGCGGGACCGTCGTGGTCACCCATGACCGGATCGGCGTGATCGTCGTCCACTCGGCGAACCCGGGCTTCGCGAAGCAGATACGGGGCGTGAAGGGGGTTCAGTCGGCGGGCGCCACCCGGACCGCGCCGCTGAAGGCCGCCGGGACCACGGACCTGGGCGCCGCCGACTTCGTGACGGCCGACGAGGCGGCACGCATCAAGGCCGCCTCCGCCGAGACCCCGGACAGCGAGCCCCTCGAGGCCGACCAGTGGGACCTGCGGGCCATCGGCGCCGACAAGGCCGCCCGCATCAACCCGGGCAGCAGCAAGGTGACGGTCGCCGTCATCGACACCGGCGTGGACGACACCCACCCGGACCTCGCCCCGAACTTCTCCAAGTCGCAGTCGGCCAACTGCGTCGGCGGCAAGGCCGACACCAGCGAGGGCGCCTGGCGGCCGTACACGGACGAGGACTACCACGGCACCCATGTGGCCGGTGAGATCGCCGCGGCGCGCAACGGCATCGGCGTCGCCGGTGTCGCCCCCGGTGTGAAGGTCTCCGGCATCAAGGTCAGCGACCCGGACAACGGGCTGTTCTACCCGGAGAACGTGGTCTGCGCCTTCATGTTCGCCGCCGACCACGGCGTGGAGATCACCAACAACAGCTACTACGTCGACCCGTGGCTGTACAACTGCAAGGACGACCCGGACCAGCGGGCCATCCTCGACGCGGTCAACCGCGCCCAGCTGTACGCCCAGCGCAAGGGCACCCTGCACGTCGCCTCGGCCGGCAACTCCAACCACGACCTCGCCTCCGACGCGATCGTCGACGAGTCCAGCCCCAACGACACCACGCCGGTGACCCGGACCATCGACCCGAGCGAGTGCCTCGACGTGCCGACGCAGCTGCCGGGCGTGGTCACGGTCAGCGCCACGGGCGTGAAGAACCTCAAGTCGTACTACTCCACCTACGGCAAGGGCGTGGTCGACGTGGCCGCCCCCGGTGGCGACGGCCGCTACCAGACGCCGGACACCCCGTCGAAGAACGGGCGCATCCTGTCCACCATGCCGAACGGCCAGTACGCCTTCCTGCAGGGCACCTCGATGGCCTCGCCGCACGCGGCCGGTGTGGCGGCGCTGCTGAAGTCCAAGCACCCGTGGGCTCCCCCGGCCGCGCTCCAGGCGCTGCTGAAGGCGCAGGCGAACAACCCGGGCTGCCCCGAGTCGTACGACCTGGACGGTGACGGCACGCAGGACGCGACGTGCGGGGGCGGCAGCCGGGTCAACGGCTTCTATGGCTTCGGCATCGTCGACGCGCTGCGCGCGGTCAAGTGAGCGCCCGTCCCTCCCGCTCCCGTGCAGCCAGGACGCCCTGGCACCTCAGCTCGTTCAGTGACCGAACTGGAGACTCCATGACAGCGTCTCACCCGCGCCACCGCCGTGCCCTGGTGATCCCGGCGGGGATGGCCATGGCGACCGCGCTGGCGTTCCTGCCGAACACCGCGGCCACCGCCGCCCCCACCGCGGACACATCCGCCGCGGCGGCCACCGACGGCACTCCGCTCAGCTATGTCGTCAACATCCATGGTGGGCACGGCACGTCGGCCAAGGTGAAGAAGGCGATCGCCGAGGCCGGCGGCACGGTCGTCACCTCGTACGACAAGATCGGCGTGATCGTCGCGCACTCCTCCAACGCCGACTTCGCCAGGACCATCCGCAAGGTGCGCGGGGTGCAGTCGGCCGGTGCCACCCGCAACGCGCCGCTGCCGTCGGCCGCCACCACCGACCTGGGCGCCCCGAAGGTCCTCAGCGAGCGGGAGGTCGCCGAGGCCGCGTCCGAGGCCGCCGCGGGCCAGGACCCGCTGCAGCAGCTGCAGTGGGACCTGCCGGCCATCAAGGCGGACAAGGCGCACGAGAAGTCGCTGGGCAGCTCGAAGGTGACCGTCGGCGTCATCGACACCGGCGTCGACGACACCCATCCGGACATCGCGCCCAACTTCGACCGGGCCGCGTCCGTCAACTGTGTGACGGGCAAGCCGGACACCAGCGAGGGCGCCTGGCGTCCCGGCCCGACGGAGAGCCCGCACGGCACCCATGTGGCCGGTGAGATCGCCGCCGCCAAGAACGGCGTCGGCATGACCGGTGTGGCACCGGGCGTGAAGGTCTCGGGCATCAAGGTGTCCAACCCGGACGGCTACTTCTACGCCGAGGCCGTGGTGTGCGGCTTCATGTGGGCGGCCGAGCACGGGGTCGATGTGACCAACAACAGCTATTACACCGACCCCTGGTACTTCAACTGCAAGAACGACCCGGACCAGAAGGCGCTCCTCGAGGCCGTCTCCCGGGCGACGCGGTACGCGGAGCGCAAGGGCGCGGTCAATGTGGCCGCGGCCGGCAACGAGAACTACGACCTCGCGGCCGACGAGATCACCGACCCGGTCTCCCCGAACGATGCCACCCCGACCGAGCGGGTCATCGACCCGACGGAGTGCCTCGACATACCGACCCAGCTGCCGGGTGTCGTGACCGTCGCGGCGACCGGCGCCAAGGGTCTGAAGTCCTCGTTCTCCAACCACGGTCTGGGCGTCATCGACATCGCCGCGCCCGGCGGCGACTCGACCGCGTACCAGAAGCCGGAGCCGCCCGCGACCAGCGGCCTGATCCTGGGTCCGCTGCCCGGCGGCAAGTGGGGCTACATGGCGGGCACGTCGATGGCGTCCCCGCATGTGGCGGGTGTCGCCGCGCTCATCAAGTCGACGCACCCGTACGCCTCGCCCGCGCTGGTGAAGGCCCTGCTGTACGCGCAGGCCGACGCCACGCCGTGCGCGGACCCGTACGACATCAACGGCGACGGCAAGGTCGACGCGGTGTGCGAGGGGCCGAAGAACCGCAACAGTTTCTACGGCTGGGGCATGGCCGACGCCCTGGACGCCGTCAAGTGGTGACGTGCTGACGCGTTAGCCGCCGCATGGTCGGTGGGAGCGGGGGCCGGGCGGACGTCCGGCCCCCGCTTCGCGTGTGCCGCCGCACGACCTCGTCCGGATCAAGGCGCGCTGCGTAGTGCTGCATAGTGCGGTCATGACTCTTCTTCCCGAGGTCTCCTCCGCCTGGGCGGCGCTCGGCGGCGATCCCGCCCTGCTCGACCGTGTGGTGTCCGTCGAACGGCCCGGCGCCCTGCCCGCGCGGCTCCCGGTGCGGCAGCTGGCGGTTGCCTGCGTGGGCGCGTGCGCGCTGGCCGCCGCCGAGCTGGCGGCACGTCGTGCCGGGACTCAGGAGGTGCCGGCGGTGCGGGTGGACGACGGTGCCGTGGCGGCCGCGTTCGTCAGCGAGCGGCATCTGCTGGTCGACGGGCGGGCTCCGGAGACGTTCGCGCCCCTGTCGCGCTTCTGGCGGACGGCCGACGGCTGGGTGCGCACCCACGCCAACTACCCGCATCACCGGGCCCGGCTGCTGGACACCCTGGGCGTCGGCGAGGACCCGGCGGCGGTCGCGGCGGCCCTCGCCGAGCGCTCGGCTCTTGAGGTGGAGGACGCCGTGTACGCGCGCGGAGGTCTGGCCGTGGCGCTGCGCACGCCCCGGGAGTGGGCGGCGCACGAGCAGGCGCGGGCAGTCTCGGAGCTCCCCCTGGTGGAGCGCGAGCGCTTGGACTCGGCTCACGCGCGGGCGTTCGCTCCCGTGCGCCGGGATCCGCTGCTGCCCGCCGCGGGGATCCGGGTGCTGGACCTCACCCGGGTCCTCGCCGGGCCGGTCGCGAGCCGCACGCTCGCCCTGCTCGGCGCCGACGTGCTGCGCCTGGACGCGCCGCAGCTGCCCGAACTCCCCGACCAGCACGCGGACACGGGCTTCGGCAAGCGGTCGGCCCTGCTGGACCTGCGAGCGGACCGGTCCGTCTTCGAGGAGCTGCTCGCCGCGGCGGACGTCGTCCTCACCGGGTACCGGCCGGGCGCCCTGGAGCGCTTCGGGCTGACGCCCGAGGAGCTCGCCGAGCGCCGGCCCGGGGTGGTGGTGGCCCAGCTGTCCGCCTGGGGCAGGCGGGGGCCCTGGCGGGAGCGGCGGGGCTTCGACAGTCTCGTCCAGGTGGCCACGGGCATCGCGGCTCTCGAGGGCTCGGCGGAGCAGCCGGGCGCGCTTCCGGCGCAGGCCCTCGACCACGGCTCGGGATATCTGCTGGCGGCGGGGGTGCTGCGGGCGCTGACCGAGCAGGCCGACGAGGGCGGCAGCCGTCTGGTGCGGGTGGCGCTGGCCCGGACGGCCGGCTGGCTGCTGGAGGGGGCGGGGAGCACGGAACCGAGGCCGGAGCAGGCCGAACCGTCCGCGCAGCCCTGGCTCGCCGAGCGGGACAGCGATCTGGGGCGGCTGCGGTACGCGCTGTCGCCGGTGTCGTTCGACGGCGGGCCGCGCGACTGGGAGCGACCGCCGGGCCGTTGGGGCACGGACCCGGCGCGGTGGTGGTGAGCGCTCGGGCACCCGGGCAGTCATGCACTCGGGCATCCGGACGCATGGGAGGCCGAATGCGGCCAAATGGTGATCAAACCAGCCATCCATGCCCCCGCTTTGAGCCCGGACTTGCCCGGTTCTTGGCGTGCTTGTGAAGATCCTGGGGTGACATTGACGAGATCCAGGTCCGGGGCGACCGGTGCTCACCGGGGCGCCCGGCGTTCCGGCACCGGCCGGGCCGTCGCCGTGATCGTGCTGGTGGCGCTGGCCGCGCTGATACCGCTGCTCGGTCCGTCGCCCGCGCTGCACGGCACCGGTGAGGCCGGCGCGCCCGGCACCGGCGGCATCGCGCTGCTGCGCACGGTGCTGTTCGCGGCGCTGGCGATACCCGTGGGCGAGCTGTTCGCCAACCGGCTCGCCCGTTCCGTACCCGGCGCTCCCCGGGCCCGGCCGCGCAGCTGGTCCGCGGCGGCCGGCTGGGCCGGTTTCGTCGCGGCCCTCGGGCTCGCCTCCGTGGTCGCCACCGGCAATCTCGTCCCGGACAGCCCGGCCGACATCGACATCGGCGGGCTGTACGCCACCCGTGACGGCAAGTTGGCCCTGCTGGAGGTCAACGGCTTCCTCGCGGCCGCCCTGTGCGCCTCCTCCGCCCGGCCGGCCACCCAGGCCCTGCCGCTGGCCGCGGTCGTCGTCGCGGAGGCGCTGCGCGCCCATCCCACGACCGAGTACAGCCCGCTGATCGGTTCCGGGCTCACCCTCGTCCATCTCACCGCCTCGTCGCTGTGGGTGGGGGGCCTGCTGCATGTGCTGCGCACCCTGCGGGGGTGGCGGGACGCCCCTGAAGGCAGCGCGCTGCTGGGGCTCTACGCACGGGTGGCGGCGTTCCTGCTGGCCGCCCTCACCGCGACGGGCGTGTGCAGTTCGCTGCGCCGGATGCCGCCCGGCACGATCCTCGAGCAGCTGACGGACACCGCGTACGGGCGGGTGCTGCTCGCGAAGGTGATTCTGATGGCGGGGGTGTGCGCGCTGGCCCTGTGGGCGCGGATCCGGCTGGCCCGTGCGAGCGACCCGCTGACCGCCTGCTCCCCCGCCCGCGGCGAGGTGTATCTGCTGGCTCTGGTGGTCGCGGTGTCGGGCCTGCTCACCGCGCTTCCGGTGCCGATCCGTTGGTGAGGGCGAACGGGCGCTCGGCGCACGGCACCTGACGGACCGGGGTGTCAGTCACGGCCCGTATCCTCATGAACCATGCTCGACGACCTGACGACGGCAGCGTCCTCCCCCACCGCGTGGCCGGCCGCGTATCCCCAGGGATACGCGGTCGTTGACGTGGAGACCACGGGGCTGGCCCGGGACGACCGCATCATTTCGGCGGCGGTCTACCGGCTGGACGCGCGCGGCGAGGTCGAGGACCACTGGTACACGGTGGTCAATCCGGAGCGCGACCCGGGCCCGGTGTGGATCCACGGGCTGACCAGCGAGGTGCTGGAGGGCGCGCCCCTCTTCCGGGACATCGCCGAGGAGTTCGCCTCCCGGCTGGCGGGGAGGGTGCTGGTCGCGCACAACGCCGTCTTCGACTGGCAGATGATCGCCCGTGAGTACGCCCGCGTCCGCATCGAGGCGCCGGTGAGGCAGCGGCTGTGCACCATCGCGCTCGCCAAGGCGCTCGGGCTGCCGCTGCCCAACCACAAGCTGGAGTCGCTCGCCGCGCACTTCGGTGTGGTCCAGCACCGGGCGCACCACGCGCTGGACGACGCGCGGGTGCTGGCGGAGGCGTTCCGTCCGAGCCTGCGGGCCGCGGCGGCGAGCGGGATGCGGCTGCCGCTGCACGAGTGCCGGCCGCTGACGGAGTGGAAGGAGCGTCCGCTGATCGGCCGCCAGCAGGGCACCGGCGGCTACCGCCCGTCCCACTGGCGCCCGTCCCGCAAGCGGCCGGCCTGCCCGTACCCCAACCCCGGCCGGTATGAACCGGGCAAGCGGCTCAAACAGGGCATGCGGGTGGCCTTCTCCGGTGACACCGCCGTGGAGCGGGAGCTCCTGGAGGACCGGGCGACCGAGGCCGGACTGCATGTCGCGACCAGCCTCTCCCGGCTGACCAGCCTGCTGGTCACCAACGACCCCGACTCGGGCACGTCCAAGGTGGTCAAGGCCCGGCAGTACGGCACGCCGATCGTGGACGAGGCGGCGTTCGGCCAGCTGCTCGCCGATGTGGAGCCCGCCTCGGAGGGCTGACCGCGCCCGCCGGCGGGGCGGACCGTACGGCCGGGTGATTGCCGGACGGACGGGTGATTGGCGCGCGACTCGCCCGCCGCCCGCTCGCCCGCACCCGGCGGACGGCTCACGCTGTGGCGCATGGCGACATGTGAAGTGTGCGGCAACAGCTACGGAATGACCTTCGAGGTGCACGCCCAGGGCGCGGTCCACGTCTTCGACTGCTTCTCCTGCGCGATCCACCGCATGGCCCCCATCTGCGAGCACTGCAGGGTGCAGATCATCGGCCAGGGCGTGGAGGCCGACGGTCACTGGTACTGCGGGGCGCACTGCGCCCGCGCCGAGGGAAAGGCGGGCATCGTCGACCACGTGTGACGGACGCGGCCGGGCCCGCCGCGAGGGCGCACCCGGCTGACCGCACCCCACGACCGAGTTGTACCGTCGTGAGGTGTACCGCTTCCTGTTGTCCCGCCAGTGGGTGATCATCACGCTGGTCGCCCTGCTCCTCGTACCCACGATGATCAGGCTGGGCATCTGGCAGATGGACCGCTACCACGAGCGGTCGGCCCGTAACCAGCTGGTGACGGACGCGCTGGCGGCGAAGCCGGTCCCCGTCGAGGAGCTGGCCGCACCGGGACAGGCCGTGACCCGCGCCGAGCGGTACCGCACCGTGACCGCCACCGGGCGCTTCGACACCGAGGCCGAGGTCGTCGTCCGCCGCCGCACCAACGCCGACGACCGGGTCGGCTTCCACGTCCTGACCCCGTTCGTGCTCAAGGACGGCCGGATCGTGCTGGTCAACCGGGGCTGGGTCCCCGGAGCGAGCCAGACCGAGTACCCCGAGGTCCCCGCGCCGCCGCGCGGCGAGGTCACGATCAAGGGCCGGCTGATGCCCGACGAGACCACCGAGGCGAGCGGCATCAAGAACCTCCAGGGCCTGCCGGAGCGGCAGATCATGCTGATCAACAGCGAGCAGCAGGCCCGGCGCCTGGACGCCCCCGTGCTCGGCGGCTACATCGCCCAGACGGCGCCCGAGCCCAGGGGCGGCAGTCCGGAGCTGCTGGGGGACCCCGGCAAGGAGAACGCGCCGCTGAACTTCGCCTACGCCCTCCAGTGGTGGCTGTTCGCCGCGGCGGTGCCGGTCGGCTGGTTCGTGCTGGTCCGCCGGGAGGCCCGGCAGCGGGCGGCGTCGGCGGCCGGGGCGGAGAACGCCGACGGCACCGAGGACGCGCAGCCGGCGGCGGTCTAGCCACGCGCGCGGGACACGTCCCGTGACCGGCGGCGACCGCACAGTGGCACCGTCCGCTCCCCCTCTCCCGATGGCCGCGGGTCTGTGCGAGGCTTGCGCCCGGCCGGAGATGGTTGACGCGGCAAACACCGGCGGAGGAGGACCGGTTTCCGGCCGGTTCCTGTCATCCGTACGGACGCGCCGCGCAACTCTCCTCCGAGGGCACAGGCACACCAAGGACGGAGACCCATGGCCGACGGCGCCATGACCGCGACATTCCTCGCCGTGATCGGCGGGGCGTCGCTGCTCGCGGTCACCGCACGGCGGCTCAGGCCGAGCGACCGGCTGCCCTCGCTGGACGGCTGGGCACTCGCCGACCGCAGCCTCGGCCCCGGCTGGACCTGGCTGCTGCTCGGCGGCACGATCTACACCGCCTACACCTTCACCGCCGTCCCCGGCCTGGCCTACGGCAACGGCGCGCCCGCCTTCTTCGCGGTGCCGTACACCGTGATCGTCTGCCCGCTCGCCTTCGTGCTGCTGAGCCGGCTGTGGAGCGTGGCCCGGCGGCACGGCTATGTCACGGCGGCCGACTTCGTGCGCGGCCGGTACGGGTCGCCGCCGCTGGCGCTGGTGGTGGCGCTGACCGGCATCCTCGCGACCATGCCGTACCTGGCGCTGCAGCTGCTGGGCATCCGTGCGGTGCTCGCCGCGGGCGGGCTCTACCCGCACGGGGCGGCCGGCGACCTGCTGATGGTGGCCCTGTTCGCCGGGCTGGCCGTGGCCACCTACCGGCACGGGCTGCGGGCGCCCGCCGTGATCGCCGCGCTCAAGGCGGTGGCCGTCTTCGTGTCGCTGACCGCCGTGTGCTGGCTGGTGCTGCGCCGCCTCGGCGGGCCGGGCGCGGTCTTCGACGGTGCCGGGCGGGCCCTCGGCGGCACCGACGCCGCCCACTCCCCGCTGCTCCTCACCGCCGAGCAGCAGCCCGCCTACGCGACGCTGGCGCTGGGCTCCGCGCTGGCGCTGCTGATGTACCCGCATGTGCTCACCGCCGGTTTCGCCGCCGACACCTCCCGCACCCTGCGCAAGGTGTCCGTCGGGCTGCCTGCCTGGACGGCGCTGCTCGCGCTGTTCGGGTTCCTCGGCATCGCCGCCCTGGCGGCCGGGGTGCGGGCGCCGAAGGGCGGGGCGGAGGCGGCCGTGCCGATGCTGGTGGAGCGGCTGATGCCGGGGCCGGTGGCCGGTCTGGTGTTCGGCGCGATCGTGGTGGGCGCGCTGGTGCCGGCCGCCGTGATGTCGATCGCCGCCGCGACCAGCTTCGTACGGAACGTGTACGTCGAGTACGTCCATCCCACCGCCACCCCGAAGCGGCAGGTACGCATCGCCAAGGCCGTGTCGCTCACCGCGAAGGTCGGCGCGGTCGCGTTCGTGTTCGGGCTGCGCGACCAGGACGCCATCAACCTCCAGCTGCTCGGCGGGGTGTGGATCCTGCAGATCTTCCCGGCCGTCGCCGTCGGCCTGTACACCCGGTGGCTGCATCCGCGGGCGCTGCTCGCCGGGTGGGCCGTCGGCATGGTCACCGGGACGTACCTGGTGGTGCGGGAAGGTTTCTCCTCGATCGTGCCCCTCGAGCTGGGCGCCGGACCGCTCGAGGTCTACGCCGGGGTCGCCGCCCTGCTGCTCAATCTGACCGTCGCCGTGACCGGCACCGGGGTGCTGAGCCTCCTCGGGGTCGCCCGCGGCGGCGACGCCACCGACCTGCCGTCCCGCCTGATGCCCAGGCGACACCCGGAGACGGGAGCGAACACACCGTGAGACGCAGACACGCCCCTCGGACCACCACCCTGCCGCCGGCCGCCGCCCCGGCCGCTCCCCCGCCCGAGCCGGCTCCGGCACCGCCCGAGCAGATGGCGCCGCCGGAGCCGGTGACGCCGCCGGCCGCGCGGCTGCCCGTCACCGACCCGGACGAGCTGGAGCGCGAGGCGGGTGTGGCCCGGCTGTTCGAGCTGCACTACTCCTCGATGCTGCGGCTGGCCGTGCTGCTCGGCGCCGACGACCCGGAGAACGTGGTGGCCGAGGCCTACTACCAGATCTACCGCCGGTGGCGGAAGCTGAAGGACGTGGCCGCGGCCGAGGCCTACCTGCGCTCCACCGTCTGCAATCTGACCCGGATGCGCATACGCCACCTGCAGGTCGCCCGGCGGCTGAGCGAGAACCCGCCGGACGAGACGGTCGCCTCCGCGGAGAACACCGCACTGCTCCGCGACGACCAGCGGGTGCTCATCGACGCGCTGCAGCAGCTGCCGACCCGGCAGCGCGAGGCGCTGGTGCTGCGGCACTGGCTCGGCCTGAAGGAGTCCGAGATCGCCGCCGCTATGGGCATCACCTGCGGCTCGGTCAAGACCCACACGTCCCGCGGCATCGCCGCGCTCACCCAGGCGATGGAGGCCCGGCGATGACGTATGGAGATGCGACTCCGTCGCGTGGCACCCCGGACCGCACCCCGGGAGGCGGCGCCGAGCCCGCCCTGACGGACACCGAACGCACCGAACGTGAGCTCGCCGACGCCCTGGCGGCCCTCGCCGGCGGGGTACTGCCCGACCCCGACGCCTACCGCACCGCCCGCGGCGAGTGGCTGCGCCGGGAACGCCGGCGCCGGCTCGTGCTGACCGTGCTGGTGGCCGTGGTGTTCACCCTGGCCACCCTGATCGGATTGTGGGTGCTCAACCAGGCCCCCTCGGACCCCGGCGTGATCTTCTCCGGCGACGGCTCCCCCGCCGCCTCCGGGCCGTCACCCCCCCGGCCGCAGCCCTGATTGCCCCCGCCGGTGTGCGGGCATCCGCACCACGTGCATCGCATCGAGGACTACGCGCTCATCGGCGACGAACAGACCGCCGCCCTGATCGGCACGGACGGCTCCGTCGACTGGCTGTGCCTGCCACGCTTCGACTCGGGGGCCTGCTTCGCCCGGCTCCTCGGTGACGAGAACAACGGCCACTGGCGCATCGCCCCGGTCGGCGCCGACCGCTGCACCCGCCGCGCCTACCGCCCCGACACCCTCGTCCTGGACACCGTGTGGGAGACCGACGAGGGCACGGTCGTGGTCACCGACCTGATGCCGCAGCGCGACCGGGCACCCGACCTGGTGCGCATCGTGCGGGGCCTGCGCGGCGAGGTCACCGTCCACAGCGCGCTGAGGCTGCGCTTCGACTACGGCTCGGTGGTGCCCTGGGTGCGCCGGGAGGACGGCCACCGGGTGGCGGTCGCCGGGCCGGACTCGGCGTGGCTGCGCAGCGAGCCGGAGGTGCACACCTGGGGCGAGGACCTGGGCACCCACTCGCAGTTCACGGTGCGCGAGGGCGAGCGGGTCGCGTTCGTGCTCACCTGGCACCCCTCCCACGAACCGCGCCCGCCGCTGGTCGACCCCTACACCTCGCTGCGGCACAGCGTCACGGACTGGCGCGCCTGGGCGGCGCGCTGCCGCTACGACGGCCCGCACCGGGACGCCGTGGTCCGCTCGCTGATCACGCTCAAGGCGCTCACCTACGCGCCCACCGGCGGCATCGTCGCCGCGCCCACCACCTCGCTGCCGGAGGAGCCGGGCGGGGTGCGCAACTGGGACTACCGCTTCTGCTGGCTGCGCGACTCCACCCTCACCCTCAACGCGCTGCTGGCCGCCGGGTACAAGGAGGAGGCCGGGGCCTGGCGCGACTGGCTGCTGCGCGCGGTCGCCGGCGACCCGGCGGACCTGCAGATCATGTACGGCGTGGCGGGCGAGCGGCGGCTGCCCGAGCTGGAACTGCCCTGGCTGGCCGGGTTCGAGGGAGCCCGGCCGGTGCGGGTGGGCAACGACGCGGTGAACCAGCTCCAGCTGGACGTGTACGGCGAGGTGATGGACTCGCTGGCGCTGGCGAGGCGTTCCGGGCTGCCCCCGAAGCCGGACATATGGGCGATGCAGACGGTCCTGATGGACTTCCTGCGCACCGCCTGGCGGCAGCCGGACGAGGGGCTGTGGGAGGTGCGCGGCGGCCGGCGCCATTTCGTGCACTCCAAGGTGATGGTGTGGGTCGCCGCCGACCGCGCGGTGCGCGCGCTGGAGGAGCACCCCGAGTTCGAGGGCGACCTCGAGGGCTGGCGTCAACTGCGCGACGAGGTGCACCGGGAGGTCTGCGAGAAGGGCTACGACCCCGAGCGGAACACGTTCACCCAGTCCTACGGGTCGCGGGAACTGGACGCCGCCCTGCTGCTCATCCCGAGGGTGGGGTTCCTGCCGCCGGACGACCCCCGGGTGACCGGCACCATCGACGCCGTCCGCAAGGAGCTGGGGCAGGGCGGCCTGCTGCGCCGCTACACCTCCCACGCGCGGACCGTCGACGGGCTGCCCGGCGAGGAGGGGACCTTCCTGGCGTGCACCTTCTGGCTGGCGGACGCCCTGCATCTGACGGGCCGCGCCGAGGAGGCCCGGGAGCTGTTCGAGCGGCTGCTGGGGCTCGCCAACGACGTGGGGCTGCTGGCGGAGGAGTACGACCCGGTGCAGGGCCGGCTGCTGGGCAACTTCCCTCAGGCGTTCAGCCACATCGGCCTGGTGAACACGGCCCTCGCCCTGTTCGGGGACCAGCAGGCAGGATAGGGCGCATGGATCTTGGACTGAAGGACCGGGTGTACGTCGTCACCGGGGCGACCCGCGGGCTGGGCCACGCCTCCGCGCGGGAACTGGTCGCCGACGGGGCGAAGGTGGTCGTCTCGGGGCGGGAGGAGAAGAGCACCGCCGACGCGGCGGCCGCGCTGGGGCCGAACGCGGTGGGCGTGGCCGTGGACAACGCCGATCCCGAGGCGCCGGCCCGGCTGATCGGGACCGCGCGGGAGCGCTTCGCCCGCTTCGACGGCATCCTCATCAGCGTGGGCGGGCCGCCGCCGGGGTTCGTCGCGGACAACACCGACGAGCAGTGGCGGGCGGCGTTCGAGTCGGTGTTCCTCGGCGCGGTGCGGCTGGCCCGGGCGGCGGCCGCGGAGCTGGGCGAGGGCGGCGTCATCGGTTTTGTGCTGTCCGGTTCGGTGCACGAGCCGATCCCGGGCCTGACCATCTCCAACGGGCTGCGCCCGGGCCTGGCCGGCTTCGCCAAGTCCCTGGCGGACGAGCTGGGTCCGCGCGGCATCCGCGTCGTCGGTCTGCTGCCGGGCCGGATCGACACCGACCGGGTGCGCGAGCTGGACTCCCGCTCCGCCGACCCGGAGGCCACCCGGCAGGCCGCCGAGTCCCGTATCCCGCTGCGCCGTTACGGCACCCCGGAGGAGTTCGGCCGCACCGCGGCGTTCCTGCTGTCCCCGGCGGCGTCCTACCTCACGGGCGTGATGCTCCCGGTGGACGGCGGCTACCGGCACGGCTTCTGAGACACGCGCCGGGGCGGCCGGCGGCCGGGCGTCAGCTCACCCGTGCCGCGGCGGACCGGCGGGGCCGGGGTCAGTTCACCCGTGCTGCCGCGCGCCGGGCCCTCCCGGGCATCAGCTCACGCGCGCGGCAGGCCGGGCGGGCCGTTGCGTCAGCTCACCCGCTCGGCCCGGTGCCGCATGCCGCGCAGCCGGACCTCGGCCGGCAGCGAGGCCAGGCCCGCCGAGTCGCGGGCGTGGGCCAGGGTGCGGTGGGTCAGGTCGTCCAGGGCCGTGCCCGGATCGATGTGCGGCGCCAGGGACATCCGGACCCGCGCCTGCGGGGCCTGGCGGCGCCCCGTCAGATGGACCTGGGCCTTTTCGACGCCCGCCAGGTGACCGGCGTCCTCGGTGAGCGCGTGCTCCAGGGCCCGACCGTGCACCACCGCCTCCTCGCCGTCGCCGGTGTCCACCAGGACGTGGGCGAGGCGGCGCCGGCGCAGCACCGAGACCAGCCACCACAGCGCGAGCAGGAGCAGGGCGGCGAGGACCGCGATGACCACCGGCCACCACCAGCCCTCCTCCCGCCAGCGGGTGCGCTCCGCCTCGCTCAGCAGCACGTCGTCCTTCCCGTCGTGCAGCCACCAGGACGGCGCCGGCGCCCCCAGCCCGATGGCCAGCACCGAGCCGCCGAGGGCGATCAGCACCAGCCCGGCCAGGCCGAGCAGGACGCGGTTGACGACCCTGAGCAACGCCCTCACCCCTTCCGGCCGGAGCGCCGCACCCGCACCGACAGGGCGGGCGGCCGGGCCAGCCCCAGCCCGCGCACCGCTTCGGTGAGGACGGCGTCCAGGTCGTCGTGCACCTCGTCCAGTTCACGGAAGTGGGACACCGCGCGGACGTCGGTCCGGCGGCGCCTGACCCGTACCCGCACCGACTGCACACCGGCCACCTCCATGGCCCGGTCCCGCAGCACCGTCGCGGCCGCGTCCCGGTGCAGTGCGGCGCGGACGTCGGGGTGGGTACGGCGCATGGTGAGCAGCGGCCGCAGTCCGGGGGTCAGCGCCAGCAGGAGCAGCCACAGGCCGAGGGCGGTGGCGACGCCGGCGCCGACCAGCACCCAGGTGTCGTCCAGGGGCCGCTGGGCCAGCTGCTGCGCCAGCTCGCGGCGCCACTTCATCGGGGGCCGGTCGGCGCGCACGGCGGCGATGTCGTAGAGGAACGCGCCCGCGATCACCAAGGTCACCAGCGCGAGCAGTGCCGCCGGGACGCGGCGGGCCGACCAGAAGCGCCGGCGTTCCCTCCGTCCGGCCTCGGTCGGCGGCGGCGGCGGAGGGGTCTTGTCAAGGACCGTGCCGGTGGGTTCGCTCATCGGATCCTCCCCTGGGCCGCGGTCAGCGCCGTCGCCAGGTGCAGCCGCTCCACGTGGACGACCACCTCCGGCACATGCATGCCGGCCAGCGTGCCCACCCGTTCGGTGACATGGCTGCGCATATGCCCGCACCGGCTGCCGATGTCGCACGGGTAGTCGAGCTCGACATGGACGCGGACCCGGGCGGTGTCGTCGTGCACCACGACGGTGGCGTGCGGCGGCGCGGCGTCCGGGTGCAGTGCGCCGACGGCCTCGCGGGCGGCCCGGGAGGCGATCTTGGCGACCACCCGGTCGGCGATCCTGGTCGCTCCGCGCTCGCCCGGCGCGACGGCGGCCGGCGCCGGCGCGGACTCACCGGCCTGTGTGCTCACCCGCGTCACCGTCGCCGTTCACCGCGCGGACGGAAGAAGTCCCCGAGCTCGTAGTCCCCCTCGAGGAACCGCCCGACCCCGAAGCCGACGGCCCCCAGGGCCGCCACCAGCAGGAAGGCCCCGAACCCGCCGAAGTACCCGGCGAAACCCAGCGCCATCCCGGCGATCATGCCGACCACGGCCATGCTCATGTGCGCTCCTCAGTTCCTCGCGCCGGGGGTCTGTTCACTGCAGCCGGGACTCCGGCTCCTCGTCCTCCTCGTCGGGCAGCTTCACATCGCTCACCGCGATGTTGACCTCGACGACCTCCAGGCCCGTCATCCGCTCCACGGCCGCGATGACGTTCTCCCGCACGTCCCTGGCGACATCCGCGATGGGGACGCCGTAGTCGACGACGATCTCCAGGTCGAGCGCGGTCTGCACCTCGCCGACCTCGGCCTTGATGCCGCGGGTCACCGACTTCGAGCCGGGCACCCGGTCGCGCACGGCGCCGAAGGTGCGGGACGCCCCGCTGCCCATGGCGTGCACACCGACCACGTCGCGGGCGGCCAGTGCGGCGATCTTCTCCACGACGCCGTCGGCGATGGTGGTACGGCCGCGGGTCGCCGGGTCGCCGCCGCCTCGCCGGGTGCCCTTGCGTGCGGAGCTCTCCGGAAGGGTCTTCTCCGTGTCGGGGCCGGTCGAGGCCCCTTCGGTCATGTCGGTCATCGCCGTTACGTCCCTTCGGTCGTCCTCCTGACCACCGTATGCGCGCTGGCGTGGTCGCGCGCCAGGTATGCGGCAGGCTGGAGGAATGACGGCGGAGCGATGGACGCATGCGGTGCGGCGGCAGCTGGGTCTGGGCAGGCTGCTGCCCCTGGGCGGGGCGCAGGACGGGGCGTGGATCGCGGAGCGGGCCGTCGAGCCGGTGCTGCGCGATGCGGTGACACAGGGGGTGCCCGAGGTGCGCCTCGGCACGGTGCGGATCGCGCTCGCGGACTCCGAGGAGGCGGCCGAGCCGGTGGTGCCGTCCCCGCCGGGCGCGCTGCCGCCGGGTCCGCTGCGGCTGTCGGCGGAGTTCGCGGCGGTGGCGCCGGAGTTGGAGTCGGAGTCACTGCCGGCCACGGCGGACCGCCTGCGGGCGGCCCTGGCCCAGGCCGCGGCGGAGCACATCGGGCTGGCGGTGACGGAGGTCGACCTGACGGTGACGGACCTGCTGGAGGGCCCACCGGAGCCGCCGGAGACGGGCGAGGGCGTGGCGGCCGTCGGCGGGACTGGGGCAGGGAGCGGTTCGGAGGCCGATGGCGCTGCTGCTGGGGCCGGCTCGGGCGACGACCGGACCGCCGGTATCTCCGGTTCCGAGGAGGATCAGGCACCCTCACCTGCCGATTCCGACGAGAGCCGGGTCGCCGCGGCGGCGCTCGCCGTCCCCGGAGTGGCCAGGCTGACGCGCGTGCTGGGCCGCGCCGTGCACTTCACGGAGACGGCGGCCACGTCGACCGCGCTGCCCCGGCGCCATGTGCGCGTGGATCTGGCGGTACGCGCGGACCACCGCCCCGTGGAAGTGGGCCGCGCGGTCCGCACGGCCGTCTCGCAGGCGCTCCCGGATCAGCCGACGGCAGCGGTCCTGGTCACCAGCCTCGACTGAACACGCGCCCGCGGACCGGGAGAGACGGCGGCGGCGCCGCCATGTGCGCGTGGGCCTCGCGGTGCGCGCGGGCCACTGTCCACTGGAAGCGGGCCCGCGCGGTCCGCACGGCGCGGTCGAAGGCGGTGTGGTGACGAGCGTCGACGAAACGCGGAGCTCGTTATTCGCCGAGGCCGGCGAGGTCGCGCAGGCGGCGGGCCTGGGCGGCGCGTTCGGCGGCGCGCTGCTCCTCGTAGGTGCGGTCCTGGGCGCCGCGCAGCAGCGCCTTGGTCTCGATGACCGCGTCACGGGGAGCCGCGAGCAGGGCGGAGGCGAGGTCGCCGACCGCCGCGTCCAGTTCGGCCGCGGGCACCGCCACGTTGGCCAGGCCGATGCTCACGGACTCCTCGGCCCCGACGAAGCGGCCGGTCGCGCAGATTTCCAGCGCGCGGGCGTAACCGATCAGCCCGACCAGCGGGTGAGTGCCGGTCAGGTCGGGGACGAGGCCCAGGCTGGTCTCGCGCATGGCGAACTGCACGTCGTCGGCGACCACGCGCAGATCGCAGGCGAGGGCCAGCTGGAAGCCGGCGCCGATCGCATGGCCCTGCACGGCCGCGATGGACACGATGTCGCTGCGCCGCCACCAGGTGAATGCCTCCTGGTACTCGGCGATGGTCGCGTCCAGCGTCGCGTCGTCGCCGCGTGCGAGATCGATGAACGACGGCTCGCCGTCGAAGCCCTCCGGCGTGAAAGCCTGCCGGTCGAGCCCCGCGGAGAAGGACTTGCCCTCCCCGCGCAGCACCACGACCCGGACGGAGCCCGGCAGCAGCCGGCCCGCCTCGGTGAGCGCACGCCACAGAGCGGGGCTCTGCGCGTTGCGCTTGGCCGGGTTGGTCAGCGTCACCGTGGCGATCGCGTCGTCGACGGTGAGCCGTACGCCGTCCTTGTCGAGTACGGGACTGGCGGGACCGAGGTCCTGGGCGGACGAAGCCATGGGGCGCCTCCGAGCGGTGCGGTCGTCTTCCGTACCGCACGACAGGCTGGCACCCGTCCCGCGGCACAGCTAAGTGACTGCACAGTAACCACCCAGCCGGTCGGTCGGCCGACCGGGTGGCCACTTATCGGGGCGCTCCGGTTTCGACGCTCCGGGTCAGCTCGCGGACTTCTTGCCGCGCGTTGCCCCGCCACGCCCGCGGAGCGTGACGCCCGACTCGCTCAGCATCCGGTGCACAAAGCCATACGAGCGGCCGGTCTCCTCGGCCAACGCCCGGATGCTCGCACCGGCGTCGTACTTCTTCTTCAGGTCTGCCGCGAGCTTGTCGCGCGCGGCGCCGGTCACCCGGCTGCCCTTCTTCAGAGTCTCGGCCACCCGTGCCTCCTCATGGGAAGTGCGCTCTGGTCTTCTCATGATCACCCCTACCGGGCCCGATGGCCACCCATTCGGCAAGGTCCGTGAGACAAGGTTGTGACGACAGGAGTCCGTCCCCACAAGCGGAATACGGAATTCCATCCGGCCCCATTGATACCGCCGAACGGGTTCCTCCGTGAAGTGCCAGGTCAGAAAGGCGGCGCGGCCGGGCCCCTGCTTTTCGGGGGCCCAGCCGCGAAATCCGTGTAGGACACACCTCGGTACGAGGAGATCTCACACAGATGATGGATCACCGATGGGCCGAATGATCCATACGCCGTTGATCACGCCGGGCCGGGCGGCCGGATCAGGGCCGGGGCCGCGCCCCCGGGTCAGGCGAGAGCGGCCTCGGATCACGAGAGCGGCCCTGGACCGGGCGCCCCGGGATCAGGCGAGAGCCACGAGGTCCGCGTAGTCGGCACCCCACAGGTCCTCGACGCCGTCCGGCAGCAGAATGATCCGCTCCGGCTGCAGCGCCTCCACCGCGCCCTCGTCGTGGGTGACCAGGACGACCGCCCCCTTGTAGGTGCGCAGCGCGCCGAGGATCTCCTCGCGGCTGGCCGGGTCGAGGTTGTTGGTCGGCTCGTCGAGCAGCAGCACGTTCGCCGAGGAGACCACCAGCGTGGCGAGGGCGAGACGGGTCTTCTCACCGCCGGAGAGCACCCCGGCGGGCTTGTCGACGTCGTCGCCGGAGAACAGGAACGAGCCGAGCACCTTGCGGACCTCGACGAGATCCATGTCGGGCGCGGCGGAGCGCATGTTCTCCAGCACCGTGCGGTCGGGGTCGAGGGTCTCGTGCTCCTGCGCGTAGTAGCCGAGCTTGAGCCCGTGACCGGGGACGACGGCACCGGTGTCGGGCTGCTCGACGCCCGCGAGCAGCCGCAGCAGGGTCGTCTTGCCCGCGCCGTTGAGCCCGAGGATGACGACCCGGGAGCCCCGGTCGATGGCCAGGCTGACGTCGGTGAAGATCTCCAGCGAGCCGTACGACTTGGACAGGCCCTCCGCCATCAGCGGGGTCTTGCCGCAGGGTGCCGGCTCGGGGAAGCGCAGCTTGGCGACCTTGTCGGACTGGCGGACCTCTTCCAGCCCGGCCAGCAGCCGCTCCGCGCGGCGGGCCATATTCTGCGCGGCGACCGTCTTGGTGGCCTTGGCGCGCATCTTGTCCGCCTGGGCGTTGAGCGCGGCGGCCTTCTTCTCGGCGTTCTGCCGCTCGCGCCTGCGGCGCTTCTCGTCGGCCTCGCGCTGCTGCTGGTAGAGCTTCCAGCCCATGTTGTAGATGTCGATCGTGGCGCGGTTGGCGTCCAGGTAGAACACCTTGTTGACGACCGTCTCCACCAGGTCGACGTCGTGGGAGATCACGATGAAGCCGCCGCGGTAGGTCTTGAGGTAGTCGCGCAGCCAGACGATCGAGTCGGCGTCGAGGTGGTTGGTCGGCTCGTCGAGCAGCAGCGTGTCCGCGTCGGAGAACAGGATCCGGGCCAGCTCGATACGGCGGCGCTGACCGCCGGAGAGGGTGTGCAGGGGCTGGTTGAGCACCCGGTCGGGCAGCTTGAGCGCGGCGGCGATGGTGGCGGCCTCGGCCTCGGCGGCGTACCCGCCCTTGGTGAGGAACTCGGTCTCCTGGCGCTCGTACTGCTTGAGCGCCTTCTCCCGGGTGGCGCCCTTGCCGTTGGCGATGCGCTCCTCGTTCTCGCGCATCTTGCGGATCAGCACGTCCAGGCCGCGGGCGGAGAGGATGCGGTCGCGGGCGAGCATGTCGAGGTCGCCGGTGCGGGGGTCCTGCGGGAGGTAGCCGACCTCGCCGGAGCGGGTCACGGTACCGGCGGCCGGGATGCCCTCGCCGGCGAGGACCTTGGTGAGGGTGGTCTTGCCTGCGCCGTTGCGGCCGACGAGGCCGATGCGGTCGCCCTTGGCGACGCGGAAGGTGGCGTTCTCGATGAGGACGCGGGCACCGGCACGCAGCTCGATACCGGAAGCGGAGATCACTGGTCAGACTCCAGAGCGGGTGGGTGGCGGGATGGGCGGCTGAGGACGTTCCCGCCGTCTAATGCGCAAGGAGAATGGCCATGCGGGTCATTCTAACGGGGCGGTGCAAGCGGTTTTTCGGCGCCGGAGGGCGCCGATCTGCGTTTACGGGTTGTTGTCGGTGGCGGGTGTCACACTGGCCGCGAGTGGCGACGACACGAGGGAGTGATCGTTATGGCAGGCGGGCGTCCCAGCATCTGTCCCACGCTGCTGTACACCGACGCGAAGGCGGCGATCCGCCAGCTCACGGAGGCCTTCGGCTTCACGGAGCTGTCCGTGTACGAGGGCGAGGACGGCTCGGTGGAGCATGCGGAGCTGGCGCAGGGCAACGGCGTGGTGATGCTCGGCACGAAGGGCCGGGGCGGCGCCTTCGACACGGCGATGAAGGACGCGGGCCCGGCCGGCATCTACGTGGTCGTGGACGACGTCGACGGCCACCACCAGCGCGCCGTGGAGCACGGCGCGGAGATCCTCATGCCCCCGACGGACCAGGCCTACGGCTCCCGCGACTACATGGCCCGCGACCTCGAGGGCAACATCTGGAGCTTCGGCACGTACGCCCCCGAGATCAAGGCGTAGCGCCTCACGTCCGCGCGGCTGGGTGGGGGTACGCGTGGCCATGCCTGCGGCGCAACCGCGGCTCCGGTGGGGGTGCGCGTAGCGCCCACGGTGGGTGGGTGAGTCGGGGCCGGGGTGGTGGTATCCGTCCTCGGTCTGGCGCGAAATGGGTCTCTTTTCGACTACTGGCGCGGACGCGCCGGCCGCTGCGGGCGGACACCACCACCCCGACCCCTCCCCGCCGCGCGCGCCTGCGCCCGCCTAAGGCCGGTGCCCTGCTGACCGCCGTGCGCGGCTACCCCGCCTCGCCGCGGGCAGCCGGGCCTCCCCAGCTGCGGGCAGTCGCGGACGCGCTTCGCTGCGGGCAGTCGTGCCGCTGGGGCGATGGGGGTGCCCCCGCGCGAGCGAAGCCGAGCGTGGGGGAGGGTGGGCACCCCCGGCCCGCACCCACGCCGGGTGCCCGACCCAAACCTGCTGCGCCGCAGCGCCTGTGTTCAGCCGCCGGTGTGGACCTGGAAGGCGGCTCGCCGGACCGCACGGGCGAGCGCAGGGTCCGGGTGCGCGGCGGCCAGCGCGACCAGGACCTGCACCGTGCGCGGATGCCCGACGGCCCGCACCTCCTTCAGCAGCTCCGGAACAGTCGGCTGGACCGCAGACTCCAGGTGCCGCACCAGCATCGGCGCCTCCCCGTGATCGGCCACGGCCGCCGCCGTGTCGACCCACAGCCAGGTCGCCTCCTCACGGGTCAGAACCTCGTGCGCATCCTCAGGATCGGCCCCGTCGTGCTCGGCGAGCCACAGCAGCGCGTACGGCCGCAGCGCCGGTTCGCCGAGAACGGCACGCACCTCCGGCTCGGCCGGCGCCCCGACCACGCGCAGCGCTTCGAAGGCGAGGCCCCGCAGCAGCGCATCCTCGCCCCGCGCTGCGTCGATCAGCTCGGTCACCGCGCTGCCCACCGGGCGGGCGGCAAGCCAGGCCCGGTACTCGGCACGGGCGGCGTTGGGCCGCAGCTGCGCGCAGCCGCGCAGCATGTCCTCGGCACTCTGCTCGATGTTCCCGGCAGGGCTCTGCGCGGCCACACAGATCTGCTCCAGCTTGACCCACACCGCCCAGCTGCCGAGCGGGGTGAGCGTGGCCTGCCCGTCGCCGTAGGTGAGCGCTCCCACGGAGGCGAGAGCGCGCAGTGCCCAGTCGAGCAGCGGCTCGAGCGGTGCGTCGGTGCGCTCCGGTACGACGGGGGCGGGCCGGGGCGCGTAGTCGATCTCGCAGCGCTCGGTGCGCAGTTCGGTGACGCGCTGGCGCAGCAGGTCCAGCAGCTGGGACACCGGGACGGGCCCGGCGGAGAGCTGGAGGAAGGACAGCACCTGCGGCATCGCCGAGACGACCTCGGCGACGGCGCCGGGCTCCTGGCCCCCCTGTTCGGGGTGCGCCAGCGACCACGCGTCGAAGAGGGCGACCCAGCCGCGCAGCACCGCGCTGTCGTCGCGGTCCCAGGCACGCAGCCGCCAGCCGGGGCGGGCGCTGTCGCCGTGCACCTCGATCAGACCGGCGAGGCGGGCGGTGTCCCAGTCGGCGCGCACCTGAGCCGGGGTCAGTCCGAGGTCCTCGGCGGCGCGCTCGGCGGTGGCGTCGGAGAGGGTCGCCTTGCCGTCGCCTGCGGTGCGGCCGGGGCCGAGGGCGGCGTCGGCCCAGCGGGCCACCCGGACGGCACCGGCCAGCTGGGAACGGGCCATTCCGGCCAGTGCCGCCGGTGCGGGCGTGCCCTCGGGAGGGCGCGGTGCGGGGCGGCGCGGGCGCCGGTGGTTCATCGCTCTGGGGGCGGCGGCCAGGGGTCGCGGGCGGACGAGTCGAAGCTTGGAGTCGCGCGGGATACGGGACGTCACGGGTGCAGTCTTCCGGTTGACGGTCCGAAAACCCAAACGGAATGTCACGGGCGGCTACGGAGAGGGCCAACGCACGACCCGACGACGGCGGTGAGGGGCGTGATCAGGCCACGGGGTGAGCGCGGACCGGAATCACGGCAGAGAGTCCGGCAAAGGGTCACATCAAGGGGGTGAGGAAGCGGCGGAGGGCCTCCTCGTAGGAGTCGGGGCGGGCGTTCCACATGGCGCCGTGCGGGGCGTCCGTGACCGGGTGCAGGGTGACGGTGTTGGGGTGGGCGTCGGCGAGGCGGCGGGAGAAGTGCCAGGGAGCCACGGTGTCGCCGGGTCCGTGGAAGATGTGGGTCGGGATGGCGATGCGGTCCAGGTGGAGGGTGCCGGGGTCGCGGTCGCCGTAGAGGCCGGTGCGGCCCTTGGCGGCGCGGACCGCGAGCGGCAGCAGCGGGCCCGGGGTGCGGCGGGCGGCCGCCAGGGCGCGCAGGGTCGCCTCCCAGCTGAGCACCGGCGAGTCCAGTACGAGCCCGGCGATCCGCTCCCGCAGCGGTGAGCGGGCGGCGGCGCGCAGCGCCATGGTCGCGCCGGTGGACCAGCCGAGCAGCACCACCTGCCGGGCGCCCGAGTCCACGGCGTGCCGGATCGCGGCGTCCAGGTCGCGCCACTCGGTCTCGCCGAAGTGGTGCAGGCCGTCCGGTGAGCGCGGCGCGCCCTGGTCGCCCCGGTAGGCGAGGGCGAGCACCGGGAAGCGGTGGCCGTGCAGGAACTCCATGAGATTCAGGGCGTGTTCCCGGGTGGCGGCGAGTCCGTGCACCGCGATCACCCAGGTGCCCCGGGCGCCCGGCACGAACCAGGCGGGCAGCGGGCCGAGTTCGCCGGGGATGCTCAGGTCGGTGTGCTCCAGCCCCAGGGCGGTGCCGGGGTCCCCGACGTACAGGTTGGGCACCAGCCAGACGCGGTCGCCGGGCTCCAGCGTGCCGTGGGTGACGCGTTCCAGGCGGCGGACGACGGTGTCGGCGGACTGCGAGGCGCCCTCCAGGACGGGCCCGACCACCGCGTGGACTCCGTCGCCGGCGAGCCCGTAGCGGCCGGGGCGCAGCGCGGCGAGGTGCCGGGTGAGACTGACCTGCCCGGCGGCCGTGCCGTGCACGGTGAGCCGGGGTTCGGTGGGCAGCGGCCTGCCCGGGGGCGCCTTGAGGGCGCTGTCGCTGGCGAACCGGCCGGCCGCCACGGCGGCGGCACCGGCCCCTATCACGGCGGAGACGGCAGCAGCCGTCGCTCTGACAGGACGCACCCCACCAGTCTCCCGGCCCTCCCGGCGCCGGGCCAGTGGGCAACGCAGGAGGAGTGACGCGCAGAGGCCTCGCGGCAACTACGCCCAGTCGCGCCTACGGCCCGCCTGGCTGCGGGCAGCGCAGCCGCGTCACTGCGGGCAGTCGTGCCGCCTGGGGCGATGAGGGTCCCCCCGCTCGAGCGAAGTCGAGAGTGGGGGAGGGTGGGCGATGGGGGTGCCCCCGCTCGAGCGCAGCCGAGA
>NZ_BAAAGU010000066.1:0-32013 GCF_039524635.1 Streptomyces thermocarboxydovorans
TCGCGGGCCTTCCGATATCGTCACACCGCCGTGACCTGCACACTCACGACGTCACCGCGACTTTGCAATCGCCCTGCACGGCTACGACCTCACCCTCGTCGCTGACTCCGGGGCATGGGATGACCGTTACTACGCCGAAATTCCAGGAGGCGTACTTGCCGCCCTTGAAGTAGCGGATTCCCTTCACGTCGTAGGACTCGAAGTAGTCGCGTAGTGTGTATCCGCTCTTCTCCCAGTCGCCCTCACTGACCACGGAGTCGTTCCCGTCGACGTACGTGTGGCAGATCTGGCCTTCCTCGAAGGTGAAGTGGCCGGTGTTCTGTTCCAGTTTGTCGCCGTCGTCGAGCAACTCCTGGAGGATTTCCTTGTCTGCCGGTATCCCGCAGATGTTGTCCGGTACGGGGTAGGAGAGGCCTTCCTTGACGGAGGTGCAGGCGGTGAGGGGAAGTGTGCAGAGCAGGATTGCTGCGAGTGCTCTCCTCGTGGAGGAGGTCATGCGTGCGGTTCTTTCAGGCGCCGTCGCCTGACGCATCAGGATGGGCATCCAAGCTTCTTCTTGTACGCCTCGAAGTAGGGCGGCCCGAGCTTCTCCAGACGTGACTGGGTGTTCTTGTTCCATCTGAGGTCGTTGACCTCAACGACGATTGCGTCACCTTTCTCACTGACACCGGGGCAAGGGATGACTGTCACTACTCCGAAAGTCCAGGAAGCGTACTTGCCGTCTCCGAAGTAGCGGATTCCCTTCACCTTGAGATCCTCAAAAAATTCCCGCAGTGTGAATCCACTCTCCTCCCAGTCGGCGTTACTGACCACGGAGTCGTTCCCGTCGACGTACATGTGGCAGAACTGTCCCTCGGTGATGTCGTCGCCTCCGTCGTCCTGTTTCAACTCGTCCCCCTCGTCGAGCAGCGTTTTGAGGATCTCCTTGTCCGCCGGTATCCCGCAGATGTGGTCCGGGACAGCGTAGGCGGTCCCTTCGCTCGACGTGCTGCAGGCCGTGACCGTCACCGCGATCACGGTGGCAGTGACCAGTTTCTTCAGTTGCAACTCTGTGCTTCTCCGTAGCTGGGGGCGCGCGGCGGACTCTCCGGACCTTTCCTTCAGGACGGGCAGCCGAGCTTCTTCTTGTATGCCTCGAAGTAGGGCGGGCCGAGCTTCTCGAGAAGGGGTTGGGTCTTCTCGTTCCAGCGAAGGTCATTGACGGCTACAGATACGGCATCGCCCTTTTCACTGACTCCGGGGCACGGGATGACTGTTACTACGCCAAAATTCCAGGAGGCGTACTTGCCGCCTCCGAAGTAGCGGATTCCCTTTCTGTCAGAAAATTCGAAGTAGTCGCGTAGCGTGTATCCGCTCTTGCGCCAGTGGGCGTCACTGAGTACCGCTTCGTTCCCGTCGACGTACATGTGACAGATCTGACCCTCTTCGAGGGTGGAGTGGCCGGTGTCCTGTTCCAGTTCGTCGCCGTCGTGGAGTAGGAGTCGCAGTATCTCCTTGTCTGCGGGGATCCCGCAGATGTTGTCCGGTACGGGGTAGGAGGGGCCCTCCTTGGCGGACGTGCAGGCGGTGAGCGGAAGTGTGCACAACAGAAGTGCTGCGAGTGCTGTGCTCCGGGACGGGGTCATGCGGGTAATCCTTCTCACGTGCCGTCTCCTGACGAATTCCACTGGGCGCCGTCGGAATGGCTCACGCCGGCTGCTGTCCGGACGGCTCGGTCGATGGCGTCCATCGTTCTCTGATCGAATCCCTGGTGGCGTTCGAAGAAGCTGGCGACGGCCTGAGACGATGCCAGCGCCGCTGCCTCCCGCCCCTTTGAGTATTCCTTGCCCGCGTCGCGCTCGGCCTCGTTCGTAGTGTCCATCGCGACACTATCCACGACGCTCTCGGTAATGTCCTCGGCGAGCCAGTTGACGGGTGTTCCGACCACGGAGAAGGGGGCCGGGATGGCACCCGTCCCCAGTCCGACGATCCGGTTGACCCACTTCGCGTTGTCGGCGACCGCTTCGTTGTATTCCTTGTTCGAAGCCGTGTGATAGTCGTAGATCGCGTCAGCTCGCGAGTTGCTCATGATGCCCGCGATCGCAGCACCCGGTGCGACAAGATCGCCGACGCGAGAGGCGTCCTCCGCAGTGAGGTTCTTGCCCTCCGTCTTCAGGAACTCATGCACGACTTCTGTGGTGTACGCCTGTTGCGATGCGGTGATGGCGCTGTACGCATCCGGGTCCTGGCCCACGATGCCGAGGAACTTCTGCGCATCCCCATAGCCTAGATCGGCCGGCGCGCCGTTGACCGGGAACGTCTTGCTGTCGGCGCTCTCCAGGTACATCGACCGCTGGAAGTCGCCCATGTAGTCGGCTGCGATGTTGCCCAGGCTGTCCCGGAGGGCGTACAGGGGGCCGGTCTTCTCGTCCTCCAGGTCGCCGTTCATGTTGTGGGTGAGCAGGTCCGGGTTCTTGGCGAACTTCTCCACGATGTCGTGGACCAGCTTCGCCTGTTCCTTGCTGTGCTTGACCGAGGGATCGACCACGTCACTGTCGTACGGGCGGCCTGTCGCGGCGGCCTCGAGAGCGTGGCCCAGGGCGTTGGGGCCGTGGTTGCGGGCCTTGTCCGTCGCTTCGGAGTCAACCAGCATGTTGTGCGCATTCCGGTCGACCGTCCACTCGAAGTCCTTGTCGGTGAAGAGATCGAGGTAGGACTTGAAGTCCGTCTTGGCGCCGGACTTGATCGTGCCGTCCTCGTTGTAGGCGGTCGGCTTCTCGGTGAAGAACTGTTCGGCCGCCTCGGGGCTGTGGCCCAGCGCCTCCAGGACGCTGTGCAGGGGTTCGTTGCCGCTGCCGAGTTTTCCGGACGGGTTGAACCCGTAGCGGTCGGGGCTGCCGGTGGGGCTGTTGTCGATGAAGCGGTGCGGATCCTCCTTGTGCAGCTGGGTGACGTGCTCCGCGATGGGGGTGAGGAACGCGGGATCGTAGTTGCCGTAGCGGAGCAGGCCGCCCAGGACCTGGTAGCCGTAGGGCTTGCTCCACATGCCGGGCTTCCACTCGATCTCCTGGGTGCCCAGCTTGCGGAACTCCGCGCCCCACCACGAGGGGAGGTGCTGCCGGTCCCCGCGGACACTCTGCGGGGTGTAGGGATCGGTGGCGTTGGCCAGGGCGTGGCCCATGTACTTCTGCAGGTCCTGCACTCCGGCCAGGCGGGTGTTGGAGGCGTCGTCGCCGGTGCCGTCAATCGACAGGGCGGCATAGAACTCGAGCGTCTGCCGCGGGCCGCCCAGGCCCTCGAAGAACTCGGTCGCGAACTCGCCGTCCTTCTCCCGCCCGTTGTAGCGCAGCAGCCGGTTGAGTTCCGCGAGTTCGCGGTCGGACATGTTCTCGCGCTTCTTGGCGAGTTCGAGGGCGCGCTCGACCTGGGCGTCGTTGAGGGAGCCGTACTTCGCGTGGCCGGCGTTGTACGGGTCGGTCCCGTGCACCCGCTTGAGCGCCAGCTTGGCGGAGGCGTCGATGTCGCGGGCGTGGGCGACCTTCCGGGTGATGGCGTCGGCGTAGCGCTGCCGCTCCGCCTTCGTGTCGTCCTTGCCGTCCTTGCCGCTCTTGGTGTCGGCGTCCGAACCGGGACGGACGCCCACGCTCACCGTTCCGTCACCCTTGTCCTCGACGGTGTAGCCCTTCTCTTTCGCCTCGGCGGTGAGGGTGCGCACGCCCTTCTGCAGTGCCACGAGCTCGCGGTGGGCGTCGTCCAGGACCTGGAAGATGCTGTTGGCCTCGGTGTGGAGGTCCGCGAACTCCTTGACGGTCTTGTCCACGAACTTCCGGGTGACACCGGCGTTCACGCCTTCCCAGCGAGCCCGGTCGGACTTCTTCTTCAGGCCGTCACGGGCATCGGTCTCGAGCTGCTTGAGGTTGGCGACAGCCTTCTTCCAGTCCGACACCGCGGTGCCCAGCTTGCCGAGGTCGACCTGCATCAGGTCCCTGTAAGTGATGGCCATGCCTGAGCTACCCCCGTGCTACTTGAAGTACTTCTCGAGCTCCGAGACCGGCATCTCGGTGCCGTCGCGCTGCGCGATGACCGCGGCGATCCGGGCGTCGTCGTCGGCGTGCAGCTTCTTGCTGAAGTCCAGATGGTTGGAGATGTGGGCGCAGGCCTGGCGGACGGCCTTCACCTGGCTCTCCCAGACGGACAGGGTCGTCATGAGTTCGTCGCCCATGGTGAAGTGGGAGCTGGACAGTTCCGTCGCCGCCTGATGCGTGGAACCGGCATGGTCGGAGTTCATGCCGGCGCCCGCGATGTCCACCTTCTTGACGAGATCGCCGTGCAGGACGAAGGCGTCGTGCCCCACGGCGCCGAGGTCGTCCTGGCGTGCGACCAGATCGGGCTTGCCGCCGCCTCCCTGGGCCGGCGCCTGGTTCAACTGCATGTGTGCCGGCGGCCGGTCGGCGGCCTGAGCCTTCAGCTGCTCCCACTCGTCCCATGCCATGGATTTCGCCCTTCCTCGGCGTCAGCCGAACTCAGCCGTGCCGCTTGCCTGCCGTGCTGCGGAGCTTGCGCTCGCCAGTAACCACACCCTGCCCCGCCATCAGAAGTCTTCCTCCTCCACCAGCCCCGTCTGCACCAGCGGACGCCCCCGGCGCCGGGAGACGAACACGCCCCGGCCGGGAGGCATCGGGCGGGGGCGGACGCCGCCGAGGACGTCGCCCTCGGTGGGGTCGCCCGCCAGGACCACGCCCTGGGCGCCGAGTTCCTTGATGCGCTGCAGGAACGCCTCGTAGCCGGCCCGGCTGGCGCCGGCGGTGGAGCGGGCGAGGATGAAGCGGACGCCGACGTCGCGGGCGAACGGGAGGAGTTCCGTGATGCCGCTGAGCGGGTTGCCGCTGGAGGTGGCGACCAGGTCGTAGTCGTCGACGACCACGTACACCGCCGGGCCCTGCCACCAGCTGCGCTCGCGCAGCTGCTGGGCGGTGACGTCGGCGGTGGGGGTGCGGCGCTTCATCAGGTCGGCCAGGGCCACCATGTGGTGCTCCATGGCGTTGGACATGGGGATGTACTCGGCGAGGTGGGAGTCGGGGGTCGCGCCCAGCAGGGAGCGGCGGTTGTCCACCACGAAGAGTTTGCACTCGTCGCCGGAGTAGCGGGTGGTGAGCTGCTTGATGAGCAGGCGCAGCAGGTTGGACTTGCCGGACTCGCTCTCGCCGAAGATGAGGAAGAACGGGTCCTGGTCGAAGTCGACGAAGACCGGCTCCAGGTTGTCCTCGTCCAGGGCGAAGGCGATGCCGCGCCTCGGGAAGCGGTCGCCCGGCGGGAGCTGCTCGGCCGGGAGGCGGCGCGGCAGCAGGCGGACCTCGGGGGCGCCGGGGGCGTGCCAGTGGCGGGAGACCTCGGCGGCGAGCGCCGTGGTGGCGTCGGCCAGGTCCGTGTCGGAGGTGAGGCCGTCGATGCGCGGCACGGCCGCCATGAAGTGCAGCTTCTGCGGGGACTGGCCCCGGCCGGGGACGCCGGTCGGGACGTTGGCGGCCACCTTGCGGTCCAGCTCGGAGTCCATGGTGTCGCCGAGCCGCAGCTCGAGCCGGTTGAGCAGGTTGTCCTTGAGCGCGGAGCGGACCTCCATCGAGCGGGACGCCGACAGCACCAGGTGGACGCCGTAGCCGAGGCCGCGGGCGGCGATGTCGAGGATCACCGGGTCGAGCGCCTCGTACTCGGTGCGGAAGTTGGCCCAGCCGTCGATGACCAGGAAGACGTCGCCCCAGGGCTGGTCGGTGACCGAGATCTCGCCGCGGGCCCGCTTGAGGCGGTACTCGGCGATGGAGGAGATGCCGTTGGCCCGGAAGTACTCCTCGCGGCGGTTGAGGACGCCGTAGACCTCCGCGACCGTGCGCCGGACCTTCTCGGGGTCCAGTCGGGAGGCGATGCCGCCGACGTGCGGCAGCCCGGCGACCGCGGACATGCCGCCGCCGCCGAAGTCGAGGCCGTAGAACTGCACCTCGTGCGGGGTGTGGGTGAGGGCGAAGGAGCAGATGAGTGAGCGCAGCAGGACGGACTTGCCGGACTGGGGGCCGCCGAGGATCTGCATGTGGCCGGCGGCGCCGGAGAAGTCCACCCAGAGGGGGTCGCGGCGCTGCTCGTAGGGCTTGTCGACGATGCCGACGGGGACCACCAGCCGGCCGGCGGCCTCGTAGTCGGGCGGGGTCAGGCCGCGGCCCTCCACGGCGGTCAGGCCGGGCAGCAGCGAGTCCAGCGAGGGCGGGCTGTCCAGCGGCGGCAGCCACACCTGGTGGGCCGCCGGGCCCTGGGCCTCCAGCCGGCGCACGATCACATCGAGGACGGTGTCCGCCAGGGCGTCGTCCACGTCACTGGAGCTGGCGCCGGGGGCGCCGGCGGGGGAGGCGGTGCGCTGGTGCGGGATGGGGGCGTAGCGGACGGGGACCTCCGCGGCGGTGAACAGCACCGGACGCCGGTCCACCGGCAGCCGCCCGTCGGCGGACAGATCGCGCTGCGGGCCGGAGCGGTAGACGCCGGAGACGTACGCCGCCTTGAAGCGGACCATCTCGTCGGTGCCGTACTTCAGGAAGCCCGAGCCGGGCACGTTCGGCAGCTCGTAGGCGTCGGGCACGCCGAGGGCCGCCCGGGACTCGGCGGCGGAGAAGGTGCGCAGACCGATCCGGTACGACAGGTAGGTCTCCAGGCCGCGCAGCCGGCCCTCCTCCAGGCGCTGCGAGGCGAGCAGCAGATGCACGCCCAGCGAGCGGCCGATGCGGCCGATCTGCACGAACATGTCGATGAAGTCCGGCTTCGCCGACAGCAGTTCGCTGAACTCGTCGATGACGACGAGCAGGGAGGGGATGGGCTGGAGCGGGGCGCCGGCGGCGCGGGCCTTCTCGTAGTCGTGGATGTTGGCGTAGTTGCCCGCGTCGCGCAGCAGCTCCTGGCGGCGGTTGAGCTCGCCGCGGATGGAGTCGCCCATGCGGTCGACGAGGGTGAGGTCGTCGGCCAGGTTGGTGATGACGGCGGCGACGTGCGGCATCTGGGCCATGCCGGCGAAGGTGGCGCCGCCCTTGAAGTCCGCGAGGACGAAGTTCAGCGTCTCGGAGGAGTGGGTGACGGCGAGGCCCAGCACCAGGGTGCGCAGCAGCTCGGACTTGCCGGAGCCGGTGGCGCCCACGCACAGGCCGTGCGGGCCCATGCCCTCCTGGGCGGCCTCCTTGATGTCGAGCATCACCGGGCGGCCGTCCTCGCCGACGCCGATCGGCACCCGCAGCCGCTCCGCCTGGGAGCGGGGCCGCCAGGTACGGCGGACGTCGACGGAGGCGGCGTCGCCCAGGTTCAGCAGGTCGGTGAACTCCAGGTTCGCCAGCAGCGGTTCGTCGTCGTCCCCGCCGGAGGCCATGCGCAGCGGGGCGAGCTGCCTGGCCAGCGCCTCGGCGGACTCGTACGACAGGGTGTCGGGCGTCCCCTCGTAGACGGCGCCGTGCGCCGACTCCAGGCGCACCGTGCGCGGCTGCACGACGACGGTGAGGTCGCCGTGGGCGCCGGCCGGGTCGCCCTCGACGACCTCGACGACGGTGACGCCCTGGAGGCCCTCGGGGCTCGCCAGCAGGGAGTCGGGCGGCAGGGACACCCCGTCGAGGACCACGACGATGTGCGGAGTCTCGGGCAGCGGCGCGGCATTGGGGTGGAAGCGGGGGCGGCCGGTCAGGCGGGAGGCCAGCAGGTCCTCGATCTCACGGGGGTCGCCGCTGATCAGGCGGCGCGAGCCGGCGCCGTCCGCGACGCCCGGCACCTGCACATGCGGCAGCCACTTGGCCCACTCCCAGTGCGGCAGCGTCTCCCGGCTCGCGGCGACCGCGACGATCAGGTCCTCGGGGGAGTGCAGCGCGGCCAGCGAACCGGTCATCGCGCGGGCGGAGGACCGCACGGACTCCGGCTCGCCGCCGAGGGTGACGTGGTAGAAGGCCCGCAGGGAGACCGCCATCGGCAGGTCGTCCAGGGTGCTGTGCACCGCGACGAACCGCTGCATCGCGCCGGCCGTGAGCGGCTCCAGCTGGTCGACCGGGCCCGTCTCGGGGGCGATCAGGGGCGTGGCCAGGGGCTGCGGGCCGAGCCCGATGCGCACCTGCCCGAAGTCCTCGTCGGCCGGGCGGCGTTCCCATACCCGGCTGCCCTCGGCGACCAGCGCCCACAGCTGCTCCGGCGAGGGGTGGAGGTAGTACTGGGCGTCGCGCTGGGCCTTCGCGGTGCGCTGGGCGGTGCGGCGGGTCTGCGACAGATAGCTCAGGTAGTCGCGGCGCAGATCGGCCAGCTGGCCCTGGTTGCCGCGGCGGAAGCGGATCACCATCGCGATCGACATGGCGATCGTCGAGGCGATCATCACCATGCCCATGATGCGCATGAAGGGCTGCCCGCTGGTGAAGAAGAACACCACCGAGCCGCCCATGCCGAGCGTCGGGAGCAGTTGCATCAGCACGCTCTCGTGCTGATTGCGCGGCAGTTCGGGCGGCGGCTGGATGACGACCTCGCCCGAGGGCACGTCCGGCGGCAGCGCCCGAGGCGGACGCTTCACGACGATCTGGCTCACAGCTGCACCAATCCTCTTGCCGGCCCGCCGAATTCGCCGTCCACCACCCCGTGTCAGGTGGACGAGGGCCGCCGCGCGATCCTACTGATCACATCACACACCCGCGGACGGTAGGGTGCCCGACGGATGTTCGCGTGCGCACAGAACCGGTACGCACACCGACGAACCGAGCGATCGAGGGGGAGCAGCAGGTGAGTATGACGGCCTCCACGGCGGCCACCGGCACCGGGGGCCCGGGCGGCACGGGCGGTCCGGCGGGCAGCGGCGCTCCGGGGCAGCCGGCTCCGGCCGGGGCGGCCACCGGTCTCGGGTTCTGCCGCGTCACCATCGTCGCGCCCGACGCCAGGATCGACGTGGCGCTGCCCGACGACGTGCCGGTCGCCGACCTGCTGCCGGAGATCCTCCGGCTGTCCCGGCAGACCGCCGCCGACGGCGCCCCGGTCGGCTACCACCTGGTCCGCCGGGACGGCGCCGTCCTGGACAGCTCCCGGTCGTTCGCGGCCCAGCGCATTCTCGACGGTGAACTGCTCACCCTGCGCCCCTTCTCGGAGTCGCTGCCGCCGGCCGTCTTCGACGACGTCTCCGAGGCGGTCGCCTCCGCGGTCACCCGGGACCGCTCCCTGTGGAGCGGCGACCTCACCCGCGCCGCGGGCCTCGTGGGCGGCGCGGTGCTGTCGGCGCTGCTCGCGTTCACCGCCTGGAACGCCGACCCGCGCCACGACATGCACAGCCTGCCGGGCATCCTCGCCGGCGTCGCCGGAGCGCTGCTGGTCGTCCTCGCCTGTGTCCGCGCCCGCGTCTACGGCGACCGGGGCGCCGCCGTGGCGCTCGGCCTCGGCGCGCTGCCCAGCGTCGGGGTGGCGGGCTCCGGCCTGCTGTCGCTGTCCGCCGGGCAGGGCATCGGCAAGCTGCAGTTCCTGCTCGCCTGTGCGGCCGTGCTGGTGGCCTCCGTGATCCTCACCCTGTGCTCGCCGCGCGGCGACGGCCCCTTCGTCGCCTGCACGGCCGCCTCGGGCACCGCCCTCGCCGTCACCCTGGCGGCGCTGCTGCTGCGCTGGTCGCCGGCGGAGATCGCCGCCGCGTGCGCCCCCGTCGCCATCGGCGCCCTCGCCTTCCTGCCGGGCCTGTCGGTGCGCTTCGCGCGGCTGCCCATCGGCTTCGAGACGCCGGACACCACCACGCGCAGCACCTACGGCAACGACCCGGAACCGCACCAGCCGGTGGACGCCGGGCGCATCGAGGCACAGGCCCGCCGCGGTCACGAACTCCTCGTCGGCCTGGTCGGAGGCTGTGCGCTGCTCGCGGTCGGCGCGGCCCTGGTGCTGAGCTTCTCGGGCGGCCTGTGGGGCCGGCTGCTGGCCCTGGCCACCGGCATCGCCCTGCTGATGCGGGCCCAGCTCTTCCGCTACACCGCCCAGGTCGCCACGGTGCTGGCCGCGGGGCTCGGCTCGCTCACCGCGCTCGGGCTCGGCCTGGCGCTCGACCCGCCGCACGCCATGATCCGCGACGCGCTGGCGGGGGACCGCGCCGATCTGGACATCCGCACCATCTGGCTGGTCGCCGCCATCGCGCTGGCCGCGGCGCTCATCACCTCCATCGGCCTGGTGGCCTCCCGCAGCGGCCTCACCCCGTTCTGGGGCCGCTTCCTGGAAATCGCCGAGGCCTTCGTACTCCTGACTCTGGTGCCACTGGCCCTCGCGGTCTTCGACGTGTACGCGACGGTGCGCTCTATGACGGGGTGAGCGGCGGTCCGCCCGGCCGGGTGCGGTGGTTGGTGCGGTGCCTGCGGTGCGGGGGTGACAGGTTGTGCGGCCCGCCCCGGAGTGTGGCGCCGACGACGGTAGCCGCGCCGGGGGGATGACGGGACGAGCCGCCCGCGGCTGTGTGCGGCGCCGGTTGCGCCTCGCGCTGACGGCGGCCCCCGCGCCCGCGGGCCGACCCGGAGGGCAGGCCGGCGGACGACAAGTCCCGGGCGGGCAGGTCCCGGACGGACAGGTCCGGGCGGGCAGGTCCCGGACGGACAGGTCCGGGCGGGCAGGTCCCCCGGGCGGGCAGGTCCCGGACGGACAGGCCCGGACGCACAGGTCCCGGACCGACAGGCCCCGGACCGACAGGCCTCGGACCGACAGTCCTACAACCGCTGGATGATCGTCCCCGTGGCCAGGGCGCCGCCTGCGCACATGGTGATGAGGGCGAACTCCTTGTCGGTGCGCTCCAGTTCGTGCAGGGCCGTGGTGATCAGGCGGGCGCCGGTCGCCCCGACGGGGTGGCCGAGGGCGATGGCGCCGCCGTTGACGTTGACCTTCTCCAAGTCCTGGTCGAAGACCTGAGCCCAGCTCAGCACCACCGAGGCGAAGGCCTCGTTGATCTCCACCAGGTCGATGTCGCGGAGCGTCATCCCGGCGCGGCCCAGCACCGCGTGCGTCGCGTCGACCGGGCCGTCGAGGTGGAAGTGGGGGTTCGCACCGACCAGGGCCTGGGCGACGATCCGCGCCCTCGGCTTCAGCTTCAGGGCGCGCGCCATACGCTTGGACGCCCACAGGATCGCCGCCGCCCCGTCCGATATCTGGGAGGAGTTGCCCGCCGTGTGCACGGCCGTCGGCATCACCGGCTTCAGGCGGGCCAGCGCCTCCATGGACGTGTCGCGCAGGCCCTCGTCCCGGTCCACCAGGCGCCACATGCCCTGACCGGCGTGCTGCTCCTCCTCCGTCGTCGGGACCTGGACGGCGAAGGTCTCGCGCTTGAAGCGTTCCTCCGCCCAGGCGGCTGCCGCCCGCTCCTGGGAGAGCAGGCCCAGCCGGTCCACGTGCTCACGGGTCAGGCCCCGGTGGCGTGCGATGCGCTCCGCCGCCTCGAACTGGTTGGGCAGGTCGACGTTCCACTCGTCGGGGAAGGGCCGGCCCGGACCGTGCTTGGACGCCGACCCCAGCGGCACCCGCGACATCGACTCCACGCCGCAGGAGATGCCCACGTCGATCACCCCGGCCGCGATCATGTTCGCGGTCATGTGGGCCGCCTGCTGCGAGGAACCGCACTGCGCGTCGACCGTGGTCGCCGCCGTCTCGTAGGGCAGCCCCATGGTCAGCCAGGCCGTGCGCGCCGGATTCATGGACTGCTCTCCCGCGTGGGTGACCGTGCCGCCGACGATCTGCTCCACGCAGTCGGCGGGGATGCCGGTGCGGCCCAGGAGTTCGCGGTAGGTCTCGCCCAGGAGGTAGGCGGGGTGGAGGTTGGCGAGCGCGCCGCCGCGCCGGCCGATGGGGGTGCGTACGGCTTCGACGATCACGGGTTCCGCGGCCATGGGGGGTCCTCTCCGCAACTCGTACCCGGAACTAGTACGCGTTCTAGTTCTGTTGGCAGTCTGCTGAGTGGGAGGGCGGCGCCGCAAGGGTCGTGCAGTCGCTGAGGCCGCGATCCGCGAGGAAAAGTGCCCGCAATTGGGCGGGCTTTCCGTCTTGCGGGTTGTAGAACTCGTTACTACGGTTCCTCCCGACTCCGCATCTGATGAACCGTCACCGACCGCACCGACCACCGTCTGCCGGCCCCCCGACGCTGCTGGAGTGACGTCCCATGCCCTGCCCAGCGCTGCCCGACGGATTCGACTTCACCGACCCCGACGTACTGCACCGCCGTGTGCCCCTGCCCGAGTTCGCCGAGCTGCGCCGGACCGAGCCGGTGTGCTGGATCCCCCAGCCGCCCGGCACGGCCGGCTACGGCGACGCAGGGTACTGGGCGGTGACCCGGCACGCCGACGTCAAGTACGTGTCCACGCATCCCGAGTTGTTCTCCTCGTACCTGAACACGGCGATCATCCGCTTCAACCAGGACATCGACCGGGACGCGATCGACGCCCAGCGCCTGATCATGCTCAACATGGACCCGCCGGAGCACACCCGGGTGCGGCAGATCGTGCAGCGCGGGTTCACACCGCGGGCGATCCGGGCGCTGGAGGAGCGGCTGCGGGCGCGGGCGGAGGCGATCGTGGCGGCGGCGGGGGCGCACCCGGGGCCGTTCGACTTCGTCACCGAGGTCGCCTGCGAGCTGCCGCTGCAGGCGATCGCGGAGCTGATCGGCGTGCCGCAGGAGGACCGGGGCAAGACCTTCGACTGGTCCAACAAGATGGTCGCCTACGACGATCCGGAGTACGCCATCACCGCCGAGGTCGGCGCGGAGTCGGCCGCGGAGATCATCGCCTACGCGATGAACATGGCCGCCGAGCGGAAACGGTGCCCGGCGCGGGACATCGTCACCCGGCTGGTGGCGGCCGAGGACGAGGGGAACCTCAGCAGCGACGAGTTCGGCTTCTTCGTGCTGCTGCTGGCGGTCGCGGGCAACGAGACCACGCGCAACGCCATCACGCACGTGATCCTTCCTCACCTGGCCCACGACAGCACACGCCGGAACCGGGTCCCCCGAAGGGCGGTGGCATGGCGAAGGCGGCGCCCCCGGGGATCTGGGGGGCGCCGCCTTCGGTATCAGGGGGTGCTGGGAGTGGCTCAGTACCAGTTGTTGGCCTGCCAGAACTCCCACGCCTCGCACGGGCTGCCGTAGCGCTCGTTCATGTAGTTCAGACCCCACTTGATCTGCGTGGCGGGGTTGGTCTTCCAGTCCGAGCCGGCCGAGGCCATCTTCGAGGCCGGCAGCGCCTGAACCAGCCCGTACGCACCGCTGGAGGCGTTGGTGGCGGTCGGGTTCCAGCCGCTCTCGTGCTCGACGATCTTCGAAAAGCACTGGAACTGCGCCGAGTTGCCGATCATCTTCTTGGCGGTCGCCTGGGCCGAGCCGGAGCCGGCGGCCTGGGCGGGAGCGGCGGCGATCAGGGTGCCGCAGGTGACGGCGGCCAGGGCGGTACCGGCCAGAGCCTTCTTGGGGGCGGAGATCGTACGGAGGAAGGAAGCGGCGGACACAGGCGGCCTTTCGGTCGGGAGCATGACAGTCGCTTTCTGCCGTTGCCGTACGGGAGTTGCCGCTGCGGCGGGGGCATGGGGCGGCGCCGTGGCCCTGGTGGGCACAGCGGCGCCTGGCGACGTCGTCCACAGAAGCAGACGGGCGGATGTGTCCGCAAAGGTCGCTTTTACTAGCGTGCGTCGCATGTGGGCCGGGATGGGGGCGGTAGGCCGCTCCCGGGCGGGGATCGCGGCTACGGCCCTGCCTCGTAGGTGACCCACGTCATGTGGGGTGCTTCACCTCGGCGGGGTCCCGGAATGTGACGGGGGCCTCGAACGCGGCCCGCCGGGTGGCTCTGCGTAGTGCCTTCAGTACGGGTCTGCCGAGCATCAGGGTCAGCACGACTGTGATCACGGCCCGGCCGAGGTCCCAGCCGAGGGAGGTCGCCAGGCAGTAGGCGGTGAAGCGGGCCAGATTGCCGGCCGGCGAGGCGTCCGGGTCGAAGGCGATGCCCGAGGCCAGCGCCGACATGAAGGGCCAGCCCGCCATGTTCATCACCGTGCCGTAGGCGAAGGCCGCCAGGAAGCCGTACGCAGCGAGCAGCCACAGCTCGGGGCGCCCGCGCAGGCGGTCCGGGCCCGGCAGCAGGCCGGCGCCCATGGTGAACCAGCCCATCGCCAGCATCTGGAACGGCAGCCAGGGCCCCACCCCGCCGGTGAGCAGCGCGGAGGCGAACATGGTGATCGCGCCGAGGACGAAGCCGAAGCCAGGCCCGAGGACCCGGCCGCTGAGCACCATGAGGAAGAACATCGGCTCCAGGCCGGCCGTGCCCGCTCCGATCGGCCGCAGCGCGGCTCCCGTCGCGGCCAGCACGCCGAGCATCGCCACCGCCTTCGGGCCGAGACCCGACTCGGAGATCGTCGCCGCCACCACCGCGACCAGCAGCACCAGCAGGCCCGCGAAGAGCCAGGGCGCGTCCTGCGCGTGCGCGGTCAGCGCGGAGGCGGGCGGCGCGAGGAACGGCCAGCCGAAGGCGACCACGCCCACCGCGCTCACCAGGGCGAGGGCGGCGAGCGAGCGCGGGCCGAGACGGACGGCCCGGGCCTGCCGGACGGTCATCGAAGGGCCTCCCGTGCCAGCGCCTTGCGTACCTGGCCCACCGTGAGCCAGCACTGCGGGGCGAGGATCTTGGCGACCTGCGGGGCGAACGACGGTGACGCGGTGACCACCTCCGCCGCCGGGCCGTCCGCGATCACCTCGCCCTCGGCGATCAGCACGACCCGGTCGGCGAGTTCCGCGGCCAGCTCCACGTCATGGGTGGCCAGCACGATGGCGTGACCCTCCGTGGCCAGTCCGCGCAGGAGCGTGACCAGGCGGGCCTTGGCCGCGTAGTCGAGGCCGCGGGTCGGCTCGTCCAGCAGGAGCAGCGGAGGGCGGGCGGTGAGGACCACCGCGAGGGCGAGGGTCAGGCGCTGGCCCTCGGAGAGGTCCCGTGGGTGGGTGGCGTCGTCGATCCCCGGCAGCAGCTCGGACAGCAGCGCCCGGCAGGTGCCGGGCTCCGCGTCCGCGTCCCGGTCGGCGGCGGCGCACTCGGCGGCCACCGTGTCGGAGTACAGCAGATCGCGCGGCTCCTGCGGGACCAGGCCGACGCGGCGCACCAGATCGCGCGGGCGGGTCTGGTGCGGGACGGCGCCCGCGGTGCGGACCGAGCCGGCGGACGGGGCGACCAGCCCCACCAGCGCGCTCAGCAGGGTCGACTTCCCGGCGCCGTTGCGGCCCATCAGGGCGACGGTCTCGCCGGGTGCGACGGTGAGGTCGATGTGGCGCAGGGCCTGCACGCGACCCCGGCGGACGTCGAGCGAGCACACCTCGGCGACGGGTGATCCGGATGCGCGGGCGCCGGTCCGTGACCCGGGGGTGCCGCGGCGGAACAGGCCCCGGCGGGCGGAGGGCGCCGGCGTCTGCGGGGCGGTCTCGCGCGGCGGCTGCTGCCGGCCGGCGAGGCGTTCGCGGAGCGGGGCCGCTCGGCGGCGGGCGTCGCGGACCGTCAGCGGCAGCGGGGACCAGCCGGCAAGGCGGCCGAGCTCCACCACCGGAGGGCAGACGGGGGAGACCGCCATCACCTCCTGCGGCGTGCCCAGCAGCGGCGGCTCGCCCGGAGCGGGCAGCAGGACGACCTGGTCGGCGTACTGGATCACCCGCTCCAGCCGGTGCTCGGCCATGAGGACCGTCGTACCGAGGTCGTGGACCAGGCGCTGCAGGACGGCGAGGACCTCCTCGGCCGCGGCCGGGTCGAGGGCGGAGGTCGGCTCGTCGAGCACCAGCACCCGGGGGTGCGGGGTGAGGACCGAGCCGATGGCGACGCGCTGCTGCTGGCCGCCGGAGAGCGTGGCGAGGGGACGGTCGCGCAGCCCGGCCAGGCCCAGCAGGTCCAGGGTCTCCTCGACCCGGCGCCGCATCACGTCGGGCGGCAGGCCCAGCGACTCCATGCCGTAGGCGAGTTCGTCCTCCACGGTGTCCGTGACGAAGTGGGAGAGCGGGTCCTGGCCCACCGTGCCGACCACGTCGGCGAGTTCGCGCGGCTTGTGGGTGCGGGTGTCACGGCCGGCGACGGTGACCCTGCCGTGCAGGGTGCCGCCGGTGAAGTGCGGGACCAGGCCGCTGACCGCGCCCAGCACGGTCGACTTGCCGACGCCGGACGGCCCGGCCAGCAGTACGAGTTCCCCCTCGGGGACCTCGAAGTCGACGCCCCGGACGGTGGGTTCGTCCGCCCCGTCGTAGGTCACCGACACGTTCTCGAAGCGGATCACGACGGCTCCTCGCGGCTGTCCTGGTGAGGTGCGGGGGCGATGAAGGCGGGCAGCAGGCCGATCAGCACGGCCGCCGCCGGCCACAGCGGAAGCGTCGGGGCGACCAGCGGGACCACACCGGGGTGCAGGGCAGCCGGATCGCGGACGGCGGCCAGCGCCGTCACGGCCGCGACGGCGGCGCCGGAGGCGGCGACCAGCCAGGCGCGCGCGTCCCAGCGGTCCGGGCGGTACCGGGTGCGCAGCGAGCGTCGGCCGCCCAGCCTCAGCCCCGCCAGCGCGGCGGCGAGTCCGCCGAGCAGCAGGGGCACGCCGTAGCCGGCGCCCGCCGCGGAGAGCAGACCGTACGTCCCCGCGCAGACGCCGAGCAGACCGCCGAGGGTGAGGGCGGCGGTGGTCCGGCGGACTGCCGGCGGGACCTGCGCGGTGCGGCCGTAGCCGCGGGCGTCCATGGCGGCGGCGAGCGCCACGGAGCGTTCCAGCGCGCCCTCCAGCACGGGCAGGGCCACCTGCGCCAGGCCCCGAAGTCCCTTGTCCGGGCGGCCCCGCAGGCGTCGGGCGGCGCGCAGCCGCTGGACGTCGGCGATGAGATGCGGCGCGAAGGTGAGCGCCACGACCACGGCCACGCCCATCTCGTAGAGCGCGCCGGGCAGGGACTTCAGCAGCCGGGAGGGGTTCGCCAGGGAGTTCGCGGCGCCCACGCAGACCAGCAGGGCGGCGAGCCGGAGGCCGTCGTAGAGCGCGAAGGTGAGCGCCTCGGCGGTGACCTTGCCGCCGAGGCGGATGCCCTGCGCCCAGTCGGGCAGCGGGACTTCGGGCAGGGCGAGGATCACATGCGTGCCGGGGATCGGCGAGCCGAGGACGGTCGCGAACACGAGGCGGACGAGGAGGACGGCGAGCGCCAGCTTGACGAACACCCCGTAGGAGCGGGCCCAGGGCGCGTCGGGGCGGCGGGTGGCCACGACGTACGCGGAGACGGCGATGAGGAGGCCCAGCAGGAGCGGGTTGGTGGTGCGGGTGGCCGCGGTGCCGAGGGCCAGCGACCACAGCCACCAGGCGCCGGGGTGCAGCGCGTCCGGCCGGCCGCGGCAGGCTGCGGGCGTGCCCGCCCGCGCCGGGCTCATCCCCGCGTTGGCCTGTGCCGGGCCGGTCTCTGTGTCGGCCTGTGCCGGGCCGGTCTCTGTGTCGGCCTGTGCCGGGTCGGTCTCTGTGTCGGCCTGTGCCGGGCCCGTCTCTGTGTCCGCCTGTGCCGGGCCCGTCTCTGTGTCGGCCTGTGCCGGGTCGGTCTCTGTGTCGGCCTGTGCCGGGCCGGTCCCTGTGTCCGCCTGCGCCGGGCCCGTCTCTGTGTCGGCCTGTGCCGGGTCGGTCTCTGTGTCGGCCTGTGCCGGGCCGGTCCCTGTGTCCGCCTGCGCCGGGCCCGTCTCCGCGTCCGCCCGTGCCGGGGCCGTCCCTGTGTCCGCTTGCGCCGGGCCGGTCCCCGCCTCCGCCCGCGCCGGACCGGTCCCCGCGCTCTCACCGGGGGACTTGACCGGCTCGCCGCTCGCGGAGGTGCCCCGGAGGCCCTCGCGGCGTCCGGCGAGGGGCGAGGGCCCGCCGCGGGGCGTGCTATCGGCCATGCCTGCGTCGGGCCTGCCAGAGGGCGGCACCGGCCAGCAGCACCACGACCGCGGCGCCGCCGATCAGCCCCAGCGAAGGCCCGCCGTCCGAGGCGGACTTCTCCTTCTCCCCGGACTGCTCCGGGGACTGCTCCCGGGCAAGCTCCTCGTCCGCCGTGGCGTTGTCCGGAGCCTTGCCGGACACCTGCTCCCCGCAGCCCTTCGCCGGGTAGCCGGCGATCGCGCACAGCATCGCCTTGGCGTCGTAGCGCAGGGGTTCGGCGACGGCCGCCAGCGCGTCGGAGGTCGTCGCGTCCTCGGGGACCCGGGCGCAGGCCGTGCGGTTGGCGGGCGGACGCTCGCCCGACGGGGCGTCGGCCCGCGTGCCGAAGTCGAGGACCAGGGCCACGCGCTTGGTGCCGTCCTTCGGCGGGGTCTTGGCGCAGATGGTGCCGAAGTCGGCGGTGCCGCGCGGCTTCGCCGCGTCGCCGGAGTCCTCGCTGACGGAGAAGCGGAAGCCCTGGACATCGCCGTCGTAGGGGCGGGCGGTGGACGGGCCCTGGGTGGCGTACGTCCACTGCTCGCCCTCGCGCTCCCAGAACGACCAGTAGCGGTACCCGGCGGCCTGCGCCTGACCGGCTCCCGCCAGCACCGGCAGGAGAAGCGCGGCCAGGAACAGCACGAGCGTTCTGCGGATCACGGCTGCTGCCTCTTCCTGCGGCCGCTGAACAGGAAGCCGATGCCGACAACGGCGACCAGGCACACGCCGACGTACCACCAGACGCCGAAGCCGGAGTCCGAGCCGGATTCCGCGTCGGAGGCGGCGGCCTTCTGCTTCCCCTTCTCGTTCTCCTTCTCGGCGGCGGGGCCGGTCGCGGCCAGCTTCTTCACCAGGTCCGTCCCGCCGAAGGCGCGCGGGTCGGCGCCGGTGGCGTGGGCGGCGAGGATCAGCTGGGCGTAGGCGGCGGGGCCGCTCTGCGCCGCCCAGCCGGCGGCGTTCTTCTCCAGCCAGGCCAGGGACTTCTTCGCCGGCTCCATCGCGCCCAGCGCGGCGAGGGCGACCACCGCGTCCGCGGTGTTGCCGTGGTCGGGCTGCTCGGAGCCGCCCAGCGAGGAGACCAGATGGCCGTCCTTGGCCAGCTCGTCCTTCAGGTACGCCCCGCCGTTCACCGCGGCCTGCTCGGGACCGCCGGCCTTCTCGCAGGCGGGCTCAGGAGTGCCCTTCTTCGCGGGCTCGACCACCAGGCCCTTGCCGAGCAGGCCGAGCACGCCCGCCGCCGTGGCGTCGGCGTTGGCGATCAGCTTGCCCTTCTTGTCCGGCTGGAAGGCGAACGCGCCCGCCCCGTCGCCCTCGCAGGGCAGCGCCAGCTTCAGCAGGGCGTCGTAGGGGGACTTGCCGCCCTTCGTCACCTCGGCCGGCTTCTCGCCCGTGGCGGCGAGCGCACCGATGACGACGGAGGTGGAGTTGGCGTCGCTCGGGCCGCCCGCGGTGTAGCCCCAGCCGCCGTCCTTGTTCTGTATGGACTTCAGCCAGTCGACGGCCTTGCCGGTCGCCTTGTCGTGCCCGCCGAGCGCGGCCAGGGCCTGGACGGCGGCGGCCGTCTGGTTGGTGTCGACGGGGGTCTTGGCGTCGCAGGCGCGCGAGGTGTCGGCGCGGTACGGGGCGAAGGAGCCGTCGGCGCACTGCTGGCCGGTCAGCCAGTCCACGGCCGCCTTCGGCGGTTTCACGCCGGCCGCGTCCTGGGCGAGCAGCGCCAGCGACTGGCGCCAGACCCCGTCGTACTGCGGGTCGCCGTCGCCGTACAGGGCGGCGGGGAGGGCCTTGGACGGCTCGGGGGACGGGGACGAGTCGGCGGCGGCCGGGGTGGCGGCGCCGATCACGGCGACGGCGGCCAGGACCGCGGCGCAGCGGCGGACGTTCATGATCGGCGGGTGCCTCTCTCCCTTGATGCCGGTGCAGGGGGCGGGCGGCAGGGGAGACCCCGGCGGCTCGGCCCCGTATACCTCGACGGTGCCGTGCTCCGGCGGACTGCCGGGCACGAGAGCCGGTCACGATCCGTGCGGGGCATTCCGGCTGACCGTCCTCCGGGGACGGATCACGGTTGCGGGTCAGCGCCGGAATCGCACCGGCTTCCCCCCGTACGGCGTGAAGCGACGCCGCCACTTTACCCGCACGTGGTCAGGGGGCCGGGTGGGGTGGCTCACCTCACGATCCCGTGCGGTCCGGGTCACACGGCTCGTCTCGCGCGGTCCGGGTCACGCGGCTCGTCCCACACACACTCGGGCCAATGTCGCCAACTCCCGGCATTCCAGGTCATACCGCCGCGTAGGTCACCGGGCCGCTGCCCGGGACCGCCTCCGCCCGGCCGAGCATCACCAGGTGGCGCAGATGGGACTCGGCCTCCGCGACGGCGATGGTGCGGGAGGGGTGCGGGATGTCGTCCCAGGGGCGGTTCCAGGTCATGCGCTCCGCCAGCTGCCAGGGGGTGAGCGGGGTGGCGAGCAGGGCCAGCAGGCCGGTGAGGCGGCTGGCGTGGTGGGCGAGCAGGGCGGCGACGCGGGCGGGGGCGTCGGTGAAGGGGTACTGGTGGGCGGGGAGGATCTCGGCGGGGGTGAGACGGGAGACGCGTTCCAGGGAGTCGAGGTAGTCGCCGAGGGGATCGGTCGGGGTGGTGTCGTCGGGGTCCTCGTAGAGGCCGATGTGCGGGGTGATGCCGGGCAGCAGATGGTCGCCGGAGAAGAGGCGGCCGTTGCCCGGGAGCCGGGCCGGGTGCTCCTCCTCCAGGTGCAGGCAGACGTGACCGGGGGTGTGGCCCGGCGTCCACACGGCGCGCAGCCGGCGGCCCGGCAGGTCGAGCAGTTCGCCGGGGACGATCTCGCGGTCGGGGAGCGCGGGGGAGAGGGCGGGGAGGGTGCCGCGGGCCAGGGCCGCGCGCAGCGGCGCCAGATGGCTCTCGGGGGCGCCGGCGGCGGCGAGCCGGTCGGCCATGTAGGCGAGCCAGCGCTCGTTTGGCCGCCGCCCGCGGGTCGTCCGACTGCGGGCCGTTCCCTCGCGGGCGCCCACGCGCCGTTCGGTTGCGTGCCGTCCGTCTGTGCGCCGTCGGGGCCGCCGCCCACGCGCCGCCCGTGCGCCGTCGGGCTGCGTACCGTCCGGCCGCCGCCCGGCGCCCGCTACCGTCGCTCGTCCGGCAGGTCGATCAGGCGGCACACCGTCTCGATGTCGATCTTGACCTGGGCAATGGAGGCACGCCCCGACAGCCAGGTGATCAGCGCCGAGTGCCAGGTGTGCTCGATCACGCGGACCGCGGACAGCTGGTCGGGCGTGGGGTCCTCCTCCAGGCCCATCGCGTCCAGGATGATCGCCGTGGTCTGCCGGGAGACCTGGTCGACCTCCGGGCTCACACTGCGGTCGGCGAAGGTCAGCGCGCGCACCATCGCATCCGCCAGATGCGGCTCGCGCTGCAGCGCCCGGAACGCCCGCATCAGCGTCTCCGCCACCCGCTCGGCCGCCGTCTCACCGGCCGGCGGCTTCTTCCGCAGCGTGCCGTGCATGTGCTCCAGCTGGTCCTGCATGGTGGCCACCAGCAGATGGATCTTGGACGGGAAGTAGCGGTACAGGGTGCCGAGGGCCACCTGGGAGGACTCCGCCACCTCCCGCATCTGCACCGCGTCGAACCCGCCCCGGCTGGCCAGTTGCGCGGTCGCGTGCAGGATGCGGCGCCGGCGTGCCTCCTGCCGCTCGGTGAGCGGCGAGGCCGGAGAGGTACGTGCGGTGCCGGCTTCCGACTTGATCACTATGTCCACCTTGCCCGTCCTGCCTGCTGTGCCCGTCTTGCCCTGGCCGGTCCCCGCGGGCGCGGGCCCGCTTCGTGACCCTCGGTGAGGGTGAGTGATCGGACAGCATGGCACGCCGTCCGCCGTGGCGTGAATCACCTGATCCACTGCTCACAGCACCCCTACCTGCCGGTAGATTCGAGTTCTCTGAACGATCAACTCTGAAACTTGTTCTAGGTTAGCGTCCCGTCGTAGTCTCGCGGGACAGTGCAGGGAGAAGGGGGCCCAGGGTGACCGCTGAGGCCAGTCAGGCCGGGCCCTTCGTGGGCCCTGCCGCCGACGGCTTGCGACCGCTGCGCATCGCACTCCTCACCTACAAAGGAAACCCGTTCTGCGGCGGGCAGGGCGTCTACGTACGCCATCTCTCCCGCGAACTCGCCCGCCTCGGGCACCGCGTGGAGGTCATCGGCGCCCAGCCCTACCCGGTCCTCGACGAGGGCTACGACGGGCTGAGCCTGACCGAGCTGCCGAGCCTGGACCTCTACCGCCAGCCGGATCCTTTCCGCACCCCGAAGCGGGACGAGTACCGCGACTGGATCGACGCCCTCGAGGTCGGCACCATGTGGACCGGCGGCTTCCCCGAGCCGCTCACCTTCTCGCTGCGCGCCCGCCGCCATCTGCGGGCCCGACGCGGCGACTTCGACGTCGTCCACGACAACCAGACCCTCGGCTACGGCCTCCTCGGCGACCTCGGCGCGCCGCTGGTCACCACGATCCACCATCCCATCACCGTCGACCGGCAGCTGGAGCTGGACGCCGCCGAGACCTGGCAGCGGCGCTGCTCGGTGCGCCGCTGGTACGCCTTCACCCGCATGCAGAAGCGGGTCGCGCGGCGGCTGCCGTCCGTGCTCACCGTCTCCGGCACCTCCCGCCGGGAGATCGTCGACCACCTCGGCGTGCGGCCCGAGCGCATCCACGTCGTGCACATCGGCGCCGACACCGACCTGTTCTCGCCGGACCCGTCCGTGCCCGTCATACCCGGCCGGATCGTCACCACCTCCAGCGCCGACGTCCCGCTCAAGGGGCTGGTGTTCCTCGTCGAGGCGCTGGCCAAGGTGCGCACCGAGCAGCCCGACGCCCATCTCGTCGTCGTCGGCAAGCGGCCCGCCGAGGGCCCCGTCGCACAGGCCATCGAGCGGTACGGGCTCGAGGGCGCCGTCGAGTTCGTCAAGGGCATCTCCGACGCCGAACTGGTGGACCTGGTGCGCTCGGCGCAGGTCGCCTGCGTCCCCTCCCTCTACGAGGGCTTCTCGCTGCCCGCCGCCGAGGCCATGGCCACCGGCACCCCGCTGCTCGCCACCACCGGCGGCGCCATCCCCGAGGTCGCCGGACGCGACGGCGAGACCTGCCTGGCCGTGCCGCCCGGCGACGCCGGAGCGCTGGCCGCCGGACTCAACCGGCTGCTGGCGGACGAGGAACTGCGCCGGAGGCTGGGCGCGGCCGGCCGCGAGCGGGTGCTGCGCCACTTCACCTGGGCGCGGGCAGCGGAAGGCACCGTGGCCCGCTACCGCGAGGCCATCGACGCCGCGCCGCCCGGACGCCCCGCGCGCCTCAGCCGTACTGCGCCCTCCGGAAGGGCCGCCCGCCCCGCCGCCCCGCTCGCCGCGCCCGGTGCGGCGCACGTGCCGGCAGCCGGCTCCGCCGCCCCGATCGGCACGCCCGCGGCCGGCTCCGCCGCCCCCGACGCCACCCCCACGGAAGAGTCCGCAACCTCTCACCCCGAAAGCAGGGCCACGTGCTGACCGTCGACTTCTCCCGGTTCCCGCTCGCCCCCGGCGACCGTGTCCTGGACCTCGGCTGTGGAGCCGGCCGGCACGCCTTCGAGTGCTACCGGCGCGGCGCACGCGTCGTGGCGCTCGACCGGAACGGGGACGAGATCCGCGAGGTCGCCAAGTGGTTCGCGGCGATGAAGGAGGCCGGCGAGGCCCCCGCGGGCGCCAGCGCCACCGCCATGGAGGGCGACGCACTCACGCTGCCCTTCCCCGACGAGTCCTTCGACGTCGTGATCATCTCCGAGGTGATGGAGCACATCCCGGACGACAAGGGCGTCCTCGCCGAGATGGTCCGCGTCCTCAAGCCGGGCGGCCGCATCGCCATCACCGTGCCCCGCTACGGCCCCGAGAAGGTCTGCTGGGCGCTGTCCGACGCCTACCACGAGGTCGAGGGCGGCCACATCCGCATCTACAAGGCGGACGAACTGCTCGCCAAGATCCGCGAGGCCGGCCTCAGGCCGTACGGCACGCACCACGCGCACGCGCTGCACTCCCCGTACTGGTGGCTCAAGTGCGCCTTCGGCGTGGACAACGACAAGGCGCTGCCCGTGCGGGCGTACCACAAGCTGCTGGTCTGGGACATCGTGAAGAAGCCGCTGGCCACCCGGATCGCCGAGCAGGCGCTCAACCCGCTCATCGGCAAGAGCTTCGTGGCATACGCGACCAAGCCGCACCTTCCCCCGGTGGACGCCGCGTGACCACGCCCCGGACCGAACACCTGGTGCTGCCCGGGGTGCTGACCGCCGGGCAGGCCGCCGCGACCGTGCGCGGCATCCTCCGGCTGCAGCGCGCGGACGGCGCCATCCCCTGGTTCCGGGGCCACCACCTCGACCCGTGGGACCACGTCGAGGCCGCCATGGCGCTGGACGCGGCGGGCGAGCACGAGGCCGCCGAGCGGGCCTACCTCTGGCTGGCCCGGCACCAGCAGCCCGACGGCTCCTGGTACGCCGCCTACGCCGACGGCGACCCCTGCGACATCACCGACCGGGGCCGGGAGACCAACTTCGTCGCCTATGTCGCCGTAGGCGTGTGGCACCACTACCTCTCCACCGGCGACGACACCTTCCTCGACCGCATGTGGCCCGTGGTGTACGCGGCGGTCGAGTTCGTGCTGCGGCTCCAGCAGCCCGGCGGGCAGATCGGCTGGCGGCGCGACGACGACGGCACCGCCACCACCGACGCGCTGCTCACCGGCTCGTCCTCGATCCACCACGCGCTGCGCTGCGCCCTCGCCATCGCCGAGCAGCGCGAGGAGCCGCAGCCCGACTGGGAGCTGGCCGCGGGCGCGCTGCGGCACGCGATACGGCGTCACCCGGAGCGGTTCCTGGACAAGGACCGCTACTCGATGGACTGGTACTACCCGGTGCTGGGCGGCGCGCTCACCGGCGCGGAGGCCAAGGCGCGCATCGAGGAGGGCTGGGACCGCTTCGTGGTGCCCGGCCTCGGGGTGCGCTGCGTGGTGCCCAACCCGTGGGTGACCGGCGGCGAGTCGGCCGAACTCGCCCTGGCCCTGTGGGCGATGGGCGAGTCCGACCGCGCGCTGGAGATCCTCCGCTCCATCCAGCACCTGCGGGACGCGGCGAGCGGCCTGTACTGGACGGGGTACGTCTTCGAGGACGACGCCGTCTGGCCGGAGGAACTCACCACCTGGACCGCCGGCTCGGTGCTGCTCGCGGTCGCCGCGCTGGGCGGCCACGAGGCCACCTGCCAGGTCTTCGGCGGGGAACGCCTGCCGTGGGGCCTGGACGCGGACTGCTGCGCCGAGGACTGACGGACGGACAGACGGGCCCGGCGCAGCGCCCGCCGTCGGGGCTCACCGCCTGCGCGGCTCAGTGCCGGCGCAGGCGGTTCGCGATCGCGTGGCCGATGAACAGGTAGACGGCCGCCGCGAGGCCGTAGCCGGCGACCACCCTGGCCCAGGCCTCGTCGAAGGTGAACAGGTCACGGGACCAGCCGGCCAGCCAGTTGGCCGCGTCATGGACGAACTGCACCAGTTCGTTGCCGCGGTTGGCGTCCAGCAGGTACATCAGAATCCACAGTCCGAGGATGACGGCCATGATGTCCGCGATCACCGCGACGACCGTCCCCGCAGAGGTGGAACCAGTGCGATATCGGGGAGACATGCTTTCCGTCTGGCCGCGAATCGCCGGGTGAAACCCGCGGCGGCCGCGCGTCCTTGTGCGGGGCTCAGGAGTTGAGCTCCGCCAGCACCCGCAGACTCGCCGGATCCGGTGCCAGCGCCAGCAGGTCCGTCACCAGGCCCTTGCGCCACAACTGAAGCCGCTCGGCGATGCGTTCCCGCGGCCCCACCAGGGAGATCCCGTCGGCGAAGGCGTCCGGCACCGCCCGCACCGCCTCCTCCGTGCGCCCGGACAGGAACAGTTCCTGCACCCGGCGGGCCTCCTCCTCGTACCCCATGCGGGCCATCAAGAGCCGTTCGGCCTCCTGCGCCAGCGGCAGGTGGTCGGGCGAGGGGCCGCGGCCCCAGTAGCCGAGCGCGAGTCCGAGCCGCATGCCACCAGCCTCCTGACGGTACGTCAGCATTCGCGGGCGGCGTCGAGGGTACGGCAACGGCCCCCCGCCCGGAAGGGCGAGGGGCCGTGGAACGCTCAGCGGCGCGACTCAGCCGCGCTGGATGCCGGAGGTGTCCTGCAGCACGCCGCGGCGGCCGTCCTGCGTCTGGGCGACCAGCGCCTGACCGCGCTGCTCCACCGCCAGGTACCAGGTGCCGGGCGCCAGTTCGGCGATCGGCGTCGGCGAGCCGTCCTCCGGGAACAGCGGCCGGGGCACCGGCACGGCGAACCAGAACGGCGAGAAGTCCCCGGCGGGCTGCGCCGGCTGGCCCTGCGGCTGACCGCCCGGGAACGGCTGCTGGCCTGCCGGACCGGGCTGGCCCGGCTGACCGGCGTAGGGCTGCTGGGCGCCCGGGTAGCCGTAACCGCCGGGCGGCTGGGCGCCGTAGGGCTGCGGCGCGGACGGGCCGCCGGCCGGGAGCAGGGTGCCCTTGAGCGCCGGGACCAGCGGGGTGGCGACCGCGGCGGCGGCCAGCACCAGGGTGGCGATGAGGGCGAGGATCAGGCCCATGCCGGGGTCGATCCGGTCGTCCAGGCCGCTGCTGTCGTTGTCGAACGCACCCAGCGGGTCGAAGATGTTGCCCAGCGCGCACCAGGCGGCGAAGACCGTGAAGGCGATACCGAACTGCCCGAGGTCGAGGCCCGCGACCTTCTTCGGCTGGGGCAGGGCCCGGGCCACGACGACGAGAGCGGCGCCGATCAACCCCGCCAGCACGACACCGAACAACACCGGCCCGCTGCCCCACAGGCTGGGGATGCCGTCGTCGTCCACGCCGTCGAACGAGTAGATGTCGAGGAACGACGCGATGAACAGCAACACCGCTGCTCCGATCACCACGCCGTCGCCTCGAGTGAGGGAGCGGATATTCACTTCAGGTCCTTCGTTGTCGTCTCGTCGTCGGTAGAGGCGTCGCTGTCACCTTGTCGCCCTCGGGCCAGGGTGCGAAGCGCGGGGGTGGCCCCTCGTCGTGGGAACGACACTATCGTCCGCCCGATCAGGCTGTCCGCCGGGACCATTGCCCCGAACTGCTACCCGCGCAGAAAACTCACGATTCCATCCGAAATCCCACGCGCCGCTTTCTGCCGCCAGGCACCGCTGGTCAGCTGTGCCGCGTCCTTGCTATCGCGCATGTTCCCGCACTCGATGAACACCTTGGGAACCGTTGACAGATTGAGACCGCCCAGGTCCTTACGCGTGACGAGACCGGTGCCGCCGCCCACGTAGTTGGAGGGCGCGCTCCCGGTGACCCGGACGAAATTCCCGGCGATGCGCTCACCGAGTTCGCGGGACGGTCCGACGATGGCGCGGGTGTCGGCCGCGCCGGCCTTCACGGCGCCGGGCAGGATCACATGGAACCCGCGGTTGCCGGTCCCGGAGCCGTCGGCGTGCAGGGACACCACGGCATCGGCCTTCGCCTCGTTGCCGATCCGGGCCCGCTCGTCGATGCACGGGCCGAACGGCCGGTCGCCGTCCTGCGTCAGCTTCACCGTCGCGCCCTGCGCCTCCAGCAGCTCGCGCATCCGGCGGGCGACGTCGAGTGTGAACTTCGCCTCGGTGTAACCGCCGTTGGTGGAGGTCCCGGTGGTGTCGCACTCCTTGCGGTTGGTCCCGATGTCCACCTGACGGTTGATCTCGGCGGTGTGCCGGAAGTTGCCCGGATTGTGCCCCGGGTCGATGACCACGACCTTCCCCTTGAGGGGCCCGGACGCGGCCGGCGCCGAGGCGGAACCGGAGGTGGCGGATGCACTCGGCTCCGCACTCCCGGAAGGCTTCTTCGACGGCGAGGCCGACGCCTTCGCCGACGACGGCGCCCGCGACGACACCGAGGCCGATGCCTCGCCCGCCGCACCGCCGTTCCGCTCGTCGTCCCCCGACCCTCCGCCGACCACGGCATACACCGCCCACCCGAGCAGCGCACCCGGCATCAGCGCGGCCAGCGCCACAGTCAGCGGCCCCCGCCGGGACCGCCGCGGCTCAGGAGCATCGAAATCGGGACCCGTATACGACACGCAGCCACCCTAGCGGCTGCCGCCGAGCACGCACGCCGATGCGGGGGCGGGGCGAACGGGGCACCTGGGGGGCGCTCGCTCGGTCAGGTGACCCGGCCCACGCGCCCCGTCAGATGCCGGGACCCGTGCGCCGGAGCACGCGCAGGGAGTTCTGTGCCGCGACCTCGGTGAAGGCGCCGGAGGCGAGGGCGCGGAGGTAGATGCGGTAGGGGGCCTGGCCGGTGAACTCGTCGGCGGGGTCGGGGAAGACGTCGTGGATGGCGAGGAGGCCGCCGGGGGCGACATGGGGTGCCCAGCCCTCGTAGTCGGCGGTGGCGTGCTCGTCGGTGTGGCCGCCGTCGATGAAGACCAGGGCCAGCGGGGAGGCCCACAGGGACGCGATCTGCCGTGAGCGGCCGACGAGGGCGACGACGTGGTCCTCCAGGCCCGCCCGGTGCAGGGTGCGGCGGAAGGCGGGCAGGGTGTCCATCACGCCCAGTTCGGGGTCGACCGTCTCCGGGTCGTGATAGTCCCAGCCGGGCTGCTGCTCCTCGCTGCCGCGGTGGTGGTCCACGGTGAGCGCGGTGACACCGGCCGCCCGCGCCGCGTCGGCCAGCAGGATCGTGGAGCGGCCGCAGTAGGTGCCGACCTCCAGCAGGGGCAGGCCGAGGCCGCCCGCCTCCCGGGCCGCCGCGTGGAGGGCGAGCCCTTCGTCCACGGGCATGAAGCCCTTCGCCGCCTCGAACGCGGCGAGTACACCGGGGCCGGGTGCCGCCGGCGCGAGGCCGGCCTGGGAGATCGTCCGTGTGTCCACGGGGTCATGCTGCCGTACGCCGGGCCGCACCCGGCGACCGGGGTCAGGCGGAGACCCTGCCCGGCGCCGGCCGTGCGGCGTGCTCCGCGGCCGGCTCGTCCTCACTGCTCGCCAGCAGCTGCCCGCCGGCGGGCGGACGCGTGCCGGGCAGGAACAGGGCGAGGAGCAGGCCGGCGGCCACCGCCGCCGTGGCGATCAGGAAGGAGAGGCGGAAGCCGTGCAGGGAGGGCACCTCCACGCCGCCCGTGGTGTGGGCCGTGGCCGCCAGCACCGTGCCGATGACGGCGCTGGACACCGAGGTGCCGATGGAGCGCATCAGCGTGTTCAGGCCGTTCGCCGCGCCCGTCTCCGACGCCGGGACCGCGGCGTTGATCAGCGCGGGCAGCGAGGCGTAGGCGAGGCCGATGCCGGCGCCCAGGACGATCGACGTCACCAGGGTCTGCCAGGCGGCGCTCATCAGGCCGAGGCCGCCGCCGTAGCCGAGGCCGATGATCAGCAGGCCGAGGACGAGGGTGGCCCGCGGGCCGTAGCGGGCCGAGAGGCGGGCGTACACGGGGGCGGTGAACATCATCGTCAGGCCGAGCGGCGCCACGCACAGACCGGCGACGACCATCGACTGGCCGAGCCCGTAGCCGGTGCCGGCGGGGAGCTGGAGGAGCTGGGGGAGGACCAGGGAGACGACGAAGAAGGAGACGCCGACCATGATCGACGCGAGGTTGGTGAGCAGCAGCTCCCGGCGTGCGGTGGTGCGCAGGTCCACCAGCGGAGCCGGCAGGCGCAGTTCCATCCACCCCCACAGCAGCAGCACCGCCACCGAGGCGCCGAAGAGCGTGAGCGTCGTGGCCGAGGCCCAGCCCCAGTTGCCGCCCTTGGAGACCGGCAGCAGGAACAGCACCAGCCCGGCGGACAGACCCAGCGCGCCCGGCAGGTCGAAGGTGCCCGGGGCGCGCGACGGCGACTCCGGCACGACGAGGAGGATCAGCGTGATCGCGAGCAGGCCGAGGCCCGCGGCGCCGAAGTAGAGGACGTGCCAGTCGGTGTGCTGGGCGACCAGCGCCGCGGCGGGCAGGGCGAGGCCGCCGCCGACGCCTATGGAGGAGCTCATCAGGCCCATCGCCGAGGCCAGCCGCTCCCGCGGCAGCAGGTCCCGCATCAGGCCGATGCCGAGCGGGATGGCGCCCATCGCGAAGCCCTGGAGAGTACGGCCGGCGATCATCAGCAGCAGATCGCTGGTGAACGCGCTGACCAGCGCCCCCACCACCATCACCGCGAGGCCCGCCACCAGCATCCGCCGCTTGCCGAACAGGTCGCCGAGCCGGCCCAGGATCGGGGTGGCGACGGCACCGGACACCAGGGTCGAGGTCAGCACCCAGGAGGCGTCGGCGGCCGAGGCGTCCAGCAGGCGCGGCAGATCCTTGATGACCGGCACCAGCAGGGTCTGCATCACCGCCACCACGATCCCGGCGAAGGCCAGCAGCGGCACCACGGCCGTGCTGGTCTCACGCGGGGCGGGGGCGGCGGGGTCGGTCGTCGTCCGTCTCATGGTCAGCGGGAACCTGTCTGCTGAGGCAACTATTCCGTTGCTTCGGCGCTCTAACGATTTCTTGGCCGGTTCTTGACGGACCCGCGTCCGGCGGTTGAGAGCATGGCAATCATGCTCCAGGCTTCCGGTACCTCCACCTCTGTCACCCGACGTCCCGCACCTCCCGCATGGCTGGTGGTGACCCTGGCCTGCGCCGGCCAGTTCCTGGTCGTCCTGGACATCTCCGTCGTCAACGTCGCCCTGCCCTCCATCCGCACCGGCCTCGGGCTGGACGCCCAGGGCCTGCAGTGGGTGGTCAACGCCTACGCGATCGCCTTCGCCGGCTTCATGCTGCTCGGCGGACGCGCCGGCGACCTCTACGGACGCAAGCGGATGTTCCTCGTCGGCCTCGGCCTGTTCACCGCGGCCTCGCTGGCGGGCGGGCTGGCCCAGGAGGGCTGGCAGCTGCTGCTGGCGCGGGCCGTGCAGGGACTCGGGGCGGCCGTGCTCGCACCCTCCACCCTGACCCTGGTGACCTCCGCCGTGCGGGAGGGCGCGGCACGGGCGCGGGCCATCGCCACCTGGACCGCCGTCGGCGCGGGCGGCGGCGCGGCCGGCGGCTTCGTCGGCGGGGTGCTGGTGGACTCGCTGTCCTGGCGCTGGGTGCTGCTGATCAATGTCCCGGTCGGCGCGGTGGTGCTCGCCGCCGCCGCGCGCTGGCTGACCGAGAGCAGGGCCGGGGACCGGCGGCGGCTGGACCTGCCCGGCGCCGTGCTGGTGACGGCGGGCCTCGGCACCCTGGCCTACGGCATCTCGCAGACCGAGGCCGAGGGCTGGACGGCGCCCGCGACCGTCGTACCGCTGACCGCCGGGCTCCTTCTGGTCGCCGGCTTCCTGTTCGCCGAGGCGTGGGCGAAGGAGCCGCTGATGCCGCTCCGGCTGCTGCGGCTGCGGACGGTGGCCTCGGCGAACGTGGCGATGTTCGTCAGCGGCGCCGCCATGTTCTGCATGTGGTACCTGATGACGCTGTACGCGCAGAACGTGCTCGGCTACAGCCCGCTGGAGGCCGGACTCTCCCTGGTGCCCAGCTCGCTCGCCGTGGTGCTGGGTTCCAAACTGGCGCCCCTGCTGATGCCCGTGCTCGGCCCGCGCACCGTGGCGGTGCTGGGCACGCTCGTCGCCACGGCCGGCTTCGGCTGGCAGTCCACGATGACCGCGGACGGCACCTTCCTGACCTCGATCATGTTCCCCGGCATCCTGATGATGCTGGGCGGCGGCCTGGCCGGCACCCCGCTCGCCGCGCTCGCCACCTCCGGCGCCGCACCGCAGGAGGCCGGCCTGGTCTCCGGGCTGGTCAACACCTCCCGCACCATGGGCGGCTCCCTGGGCCTCGCGATCATGTCCACCATCGCGGCGGCCCGCACCGGTGACTCCACCGCCCCAGAGGCGCTCACCGAGGGTTACGCCCTCGCCTTCCGCACGGGCGCGGTGGTGCTGGCGGCCGGGGCCGTGATGATGTGGCTGTGGCTGCCGCGCAAGGCGGGGGCCGCGCACTGAGCGCGGTTGCGAACTAGGGCCTGTCGTTTGGATCAGCCCGCGGGAATCGCCGGCGCCTTGTCAGCACCGGTGAGCGGGGTCTGGTGCGTGCAGCTGCAAG
>NZ_BAAAGU010000067.1:0-31895 GCF_039524635.1 Streptomyces thermocarboxydovorans
CGCGCGGCAGCTTGGCGCCGCGCAGGTAGATCCACGACAGCGTGGATTCCAGCAGCGCCGTCATCACGGGGTCATCGCGCGGTGCTTGCTGGCCCAGAATCACGGATACGTCCGTGTTCGCGCGTGGGCGAATTTGAGCAGTGAACCCACCGACAACTCTCCGCGGTCCTGCTCGGCCTTCTGCACCAGGGCGAGGGAAACCCCTGCGGCATCCGCGAGTCCCTGCTGTGTCAGATCGGAGCCCCGTAGGTGCTTGATGCGCTGCCCGTTCGTAAGGTCGGCCCAGTTGCTCACGATCACCCCAGTGCGTTTGCAGGCTGCTGTACTCCGATGGTAGGTCCCGACACCCGGGCGCCCGGGGCGAACGAAACAGACGCAAGACAGGGGCACACCCGGCGCCCGGCCTCAGATGAACCGAAGGGTGGGCCCCGACGACCCGGGAGACCCACCTTCGTGCGGTGTTGGTGTGCAGGACGTCGGCGGGACGCGCGGTGGTTGCGCTGATCAGTAGGGTGCCGGTTCATGACGGGACGCTCCGGCGCGGAACTGCGCCGCACTCTCGGGCTCGGCGACGCCGTGGTCATCGGGCTCGGCTCCATGCTGGGCGCCGGGATCTTCGCCGCTCTGGCGCCGGCCGCCCGGGCCGCCGGTACGGGACTACTGCTCGGGCTCGCGCTCGCTGCCGTGGTCGCGTACTGCAACGCCATGTCGTCGGCGCGCCTCGCCGCCCGGTATCCGGCTTCGGGCGGCACGTATGTGTACGGGCGGGAGCGGCTCGGCGAGTTCTGGGGCTACCTGGCGGGCTGGGCGTTCGTGGTCGGCAAGACGGCCTCCTGCGCGGCGATGGCGCTCACCGTGGGCTCGTATGTGTGGCCCGGTCAGGCGCAGGCGGTGGCGGTCGCCGCGGTGGTGGCGCTGACGGCGGTGAACTACGGCGGGGTGAAGAAGTCGGCCTGGCTGACGCGGGCGATCGTGGCGGTGGTGCTGGCGGTGCTCGCCGGGGTGGTGGTCGTGTGCCTGGTCTCCGGGCGGGCCGATGCCGGGGAGCTGGGTCTGGCATCGGATGCTGGTGCGGGTGGGGTGCTTCAGGCGGCCGGGCTGCTGTTCTTCGCCTTCGCGGGGTACGCGCGGATCGCGACGCTCGGTGAGGAGGTGCGGGACCCGGAGCGCACCATCCCGCGGGCGGTGCCGCTGGCTCTCGGGATCGCGCTGGTGGTGTATGCGGCGGTCGCGGCGGCTGTGCTCTCGGTACTGGGTGCGCGGGAGCTCGGGGAGGCCGCGGCGCCGCTGGCGGAGGCGGTGCGGGCGGCGGGGCTGCCGGAGGCAGCGCCGGTGGTGCGGGTGGGTGCGGCGGTGGCCGCGCTGGGGTCGCTGCTGGCGCTGATCCTGGGGGTGTCGCGGACGGTGCTGGCGATGGCCCGGGACCGGCATCTGCCGGTGGCTCTGAGCGCCGTCCATCCGCGCTTCCAGGTGCCGCACCGGGCGGAGCCGGCCGTGGGGGCGGTCGTTGCCGTGCTCGCCGCCACGGTGGACCTGCGGGGCGCGATCGGGTTCTCGTCCTTCGGCGTGCTGCTCTACTACGCGGTGGCCAACGCGTCGGCGTGGACGCTGGATTCGCGGCCGACGGCGCGGCTGCTGCCGGCGGTGGGGCTGGCCGGGTGCCTGCTGCTGGCGTTCTCCCTGCCGGTGCTGTCGGTCGTGGTGGGGGCGGGAGTACTGGCGGTGGGCGTGGTCGCCTACGGGCTGCGGCGATGGCGGTGGCGGTGACGGTGGCGGTAGTGGGTCGGGCGGTGAGGCCCGGGCGGTCGGGAACGGAGTCCGGGTAGGCAGTGGCCTCGTTGCGGATTGCCGGGGGGCGGCAAGGCTGGGCAGGGCAGGGCAGAAGGGCCAAGGACGAACTCGGGGACGGGCCGCTGCGTGCGGAGCGCCTGCGGTGGAGACGGCAGGCTGCCGCGGGGGCCGGGGACGAACTCCGGGCGGCACCTAGACGAACTCCGGGCGGCACCTATGTGACTGCGGGCGCCGGCCAGGCGGAGGCGAAAGGAAGCAGGGGCTCGGGGACAGACCCCGGATCGGCCGCAACGCCCCCGGCCAATGCAGCCCCCCTCCGCCTACCGCCCCGCCGCGAACGCCTGGTCCGTGCGGACGATGTCGCGGCCCATCGGCAGCAGGGACACCGGGATCAGCTTGAAGTTGGCGATGCCGAGCGGGATGCCGATGATCGTCAGGCACAGGGCCAGGCCGGTGAAGATGTGGCCGAGGGCCAGCCACCAGCCGGCGAGGATCAGCCACAGGACGTTGCCGATGACGGAGCCGGCGCCGGCGTCCCGGCGTTCGACCGTGGTGTAGCCGAAGGGCCACAGGGCGTAGACGCCGATGCGGAAGGCGGCTATGCCGAACGGGATGCCGATGATGGTGATACAGAGCAGCACGCCGGCGAGCATGTAGCCGAGGAACAGCCAGAGGCCGCTCAGTATGAGCCAGATGATGTTGAGGATGGTCTTCACCGCGGGCCACCTGCCATCTTTTCGAGTCGGGCGATGCGTTCTGCCATGGGCGGGTGGGTGGAGAAGAGCTTCGACATCCCCTGGCCAGGGCGGAACGGGTTGGCGATCATCATGTGGCTGGCCGTCTCGATGCGGGGCTCGGGAGGCAGCGGGAGCTGCTTGGTGCCGAGCTCCAGCTTGCGGAGCGCGCTCGCGAGGGCGAGCGGGTCGCCGGTGAGCTGGGAGCCGGAGGCGTCCGCCTCGTACTCGCGGGAGCGGCTGATGGCCAGCTGGATCAGGGTGGCGGCAAGCGGTCCCAGGATCATGATCAGCAGCATGCCGAGCAGGCCGGGGCCGTCGTCGTCGTCGGAACGGCCGATGGGGATCAGCCAGGCGAAGTTGACCAGGAACATGATCACGGAGGCGAGGGCTCCGGCGACCGAGGAGATCAGGATGTCCCGGTTGTAGACGTGGCTGAGCTCATGGCCGATGACACCGCGCAGCTCCCGCTCGTCGAGCAGGCGCAGAATGCCCTCGGTGCAGCAGACTGCGGCGTTGCGCGGATTGCGACCGGTGGCGAAGGCGTTGGGCGCCTCCGTCGGGGAGATGTAGAGCCGGGGCATGGGCTGGCGGGCCTGCGTGGAGAGCTCGCGGACCATGCGGTACAGCCCCGGGGCCTCGAACTCGCTGACCGGGCGGGCCCGCATGGCGCGCAGGGCCAGCTTGTCGCTGTTCCAGTACGCGTAGGCGTTGGTGCCGAGGGCGACCAGGACGGCGATGACGAGCCCCGCGCGGCCGAAGAAGCTGCCGATGACGATGATCAGTGCGGACAGGCTTCCGAGGAGGACCGCAGTCCTGAGCCCGTTGTGCCGGCGGTGCACGGTACACCCTCCAAGTCGTGCGGCAGGGGAACCCTTGCTGGCTGATCTTCCTTGTGATCGGCGCTGCCACTGGTCGTAGTGGTGTCACGTCCAGTGGACCCTCCCGTACCGGTCAACGCCAGGCGAACTGGACTAGTTCCCTTGTGCGCGGGGTGGCGCGTGTCAACCGACCGGGTGACGAAGGCCCGTTCCGCAGGCGTGAGGGCACGCGCGAGGGCGCTCGCGAGTGCGCGTACGGGCGCGCGGAACGGGCCGGCCGGAGACGCGGTGCGCCGGTCCGAACGACGGCGCGACGAGCCGGCCGGGACGGGGGCAGGGGCCGGTCAGAACAGGCCCGTGTCGGTGAAGCGGAGGATCAGCTGGGGCGCGCCGGACAGGGCGATGCCGAGGACGCCGGTGACAGCGAGCGCGGCGGTGAGCGGTGCCGGGAGGCGGTGCGCGGCCGGTGCGCCCTCGGGGGCGCGGAACAGCAGGGCCGTCCACTTGAGGTAGTAGACCAGGGCGATCACGACGTTGACGGCCATGACGACGGCCAGCCAGCCCAGTCCCGCGTCCACGGCGGCGGAGAACACGGTGACCTTGGCGAACAGGCCGACGATGCCCGGCGGGAGTCCGGCGAGGCAGAGCAGGAAGAAGGCGAGCAGGAGCGCGGTGAGAGGGCTGGCGGCGTACAGGCCGCGGTAGTCGGAGACACGGTTGAGGGGCTGGGTGCGGCCGACGACGGCGGCGACCGCGAAGGCGCCGAGGTTCACCGCGCCGTACATCAGCGCGTAGGCGAGGGTGGAGCCGATCGCCCGGTCGGGGTCGGCGGCGTACCCGGCGGCGGCGATCGGCACCAGGAGGTAGCCGGCCTGGCCGACGGAGGACCAGGCGAGCAGGCGTACCGCGCTGTGGGCGCGGGTGGCCTGCTGGCGGAGGGCGCCGACGTTGCCGGCGGTCATGGTGAGCGCGGCCAGCACGGCGAGGGCCGGGCCCCAGACGTCGGCGTAGGAGGGGAAGGCGACGACGGTGACGAGGATCAGGCCGGAGAAGCCGACCGCCTTGCCGATGACGGACAGGTAGGCGGCGATGGGGAGGGGGGCGCCGACGTAGGTGTCGGGCACCCAGAAGTGGAAGGGGACGGCGGCGGTCTTGAAGGCGAAGCCGATCAGGGTGAGGACGACGCCGGTCTGGGTGAGGGTCCCCAGCTGGCCGCCGGCGTCCTGGATGCGCTCGGCCACCAGGGTGAGGTGGAGGGTGCCGGTGGCGGCGTAGACGAAGCTGATGCCGAGCAGGGTGACCGCGGTGGCGGTGACGGAGGAGAGGAAGAACTTCAGGGCCGCCTCGGACGACTTGCGGTCGCCGTGGCGGAGGCCGACCAGGGCGAACGCGGGCAGGGAGGCGACCTCCAGGGCGACGACGAGGGTCGCGAGGTCCCGGGAGGCGGGCAGCAGGGCGGCGCCGGCGGCGGAGGAGAGGAGGAGGAACCAGTACTCGCCCTCGGGGAGGCGCCGGTTCTCGTCCTTGAGGGCGGTGACCGACAGGAGCGCGGCGAGGAGGGCGCCGCCGAGCACCAGGAACTGGATGACGAGGGTGAACCGGTCGGCGGTGTAGCTGCACACGCCCGGGTCGCCGACCAGGCAGAAGGTGCCGCGGTCGGCGTCGAGGAGGGGCAGCAGCATGAGGGTGGCGGCGGCGAGCCCGGCCACGGCCAGCCGGCCGAGCAGCGGCTTGCGCGACTCGGCAACGAACAGGTCGGCGACCAGGACGGCGAGTCCGACGACCGCGGCGATGGTGGGCGGGGCGATGGCCAGCCAGTCGACGGACTGGACGAGGGAGCTCATCGGGTGCCTCCTGCGAGGAGCTGCTGCACGGCCGGGTCGGTCAGCCCGAGGAGGGCCCTGGGCCACAGCCCGGCGACGACGGTGAGGACGACGAGCGGGGTCCAGGCCGCGAACTCGTAGCCGCGCACGTCGGTGAGTTTCGGGGCCTCATCGGGGGCGGCGCCCATGCAGACCCGGCGGACCACGACCAGCAGGTAGGCGGCGGTCAGCAGGGTGCCGAAGGCGCCGATCGCCATGAAGGTGAGGAAGGCGGGGCGGCTGAGGCCCTCGGCGGGGTCGAAGGCGCCGAACAGGGCGAGCATCTCGCCCCAGAACCCGGCGAGTCCGGGCAGTCCGAGGGAGGCGACGGCGCCGAAGGCGAGCAGTCCGCCGAGGCGGGGGGCCTTGCCGTAGAGGGCGGCGCCGGTCTCCTCGGCGAGGGTGTCGAGATCGGTGCTGCCGGTGCGCTCCTTCAGGCCGCCGACCAGGAAGAACAGCAGGCCGGTGATGAGGCCGTGGGCGATGTTGGCGAACAGGGCGCCGTTGACGCCGGTCGGGGTCATGGTGGCGATGCCGAGCAGCACGAAGCCCATGTGGCCGACGGAGGAGTAGGCGATCAGGCGCTTGAGGTCGCCGTTGGCGCCGCGCCTGGCGAGGGCGAGGCAGGCCAGGGATCCGTAGATGATGCCGACGACGGCGAAGGCCGCCAGGTACGGGGCGAAGGTGCGGAAGCCGTCGGGTGCGGCGGGGAGCAGGATGCGGACGAATCCGTAGGTGCCCATCTTCAGCAGGACGCCGGCCAGCAGCACCGAGCCGACGGTCGGCGCGGCGGTGTGCGCGTCGGGCAGCCAGCTGTGCAGCGGCCACATCGGGGTCTTGACGGCGAGCCCGAGCCCGATCGCCAGTACGGCGATGACCTGCACGGATGTGGTCAGTGACCGGCCGTTGTCAGTGGCGAGTGCCACCATGTCGAACGTGCCCGCCTTGATTCCGATCAGGAGCAGGCCCAGCAGCATGACCACGGAGCCGAGCAGCGTGTAGAGGACGAACCTCCAGGCGGCCTCGGCCCGGCCCTCGCCGCCCCAGCGGGCGATGAGGAAGTACATCGGGATCAGGACCATCTCGAAGGCGAGGAAGAACAGGATCAGGTCGAGGACGGCGAAGGTCGCGAGGGTGCCGGACTCGAGGACGAGCACCAGCGCGACGAAGGCCTTCGGGGCGGGTCCCGCGGGCGGCTTGAAGTACGAGTAGAGCGCGCAGAGGAAGGTCAGCAGCGCGGTCAGGACCAGAAGGGGGAGGGAGATGCCGTCGGTGCCGAGGTGGATCCGCACGTCGAGTGCGGGGATCCAGCTGATGTCGGTGGTGGCCTGCATCTTCGACGGCTGGTCGTGGTCGAAGCCCAGCGCGAGGACGATCACCGCGATGAGGACGGCGCCGGTCACGGTGACGCCGTGGCGCAGCACGGCCTGCTCGGGTGACTTCCCCTTCAGCCCGGGCGGGGCGGGCAGCAGGGCCGCGGCGGCCCCGAGGAGCGGGGCGACGACGGTGAACGCCAGAAGGAACTGCATCACGGACTCGCTGATATCGATCACGCCTGCTCACGCTCCCGTGGCGACGAGGACGACGGCCACCGCGAGCACGACGGTGCCGGCGAACAGCGCGCTCACATAGGTCTGCACATTGCCGGTCTGGGCCCCGCGCACGGCGGCGCCGAGCCAGCGGGGCAGGGCACCCGCGCCGCGTACGTAGGTCTCCACGACCTCGCGGTCGAGGAAGGACACCAGGCTCGCGCCGGCCCGGACGGGGCGGACGAAGAGGGCCGAGTACACGGCGTCGAGGTGGAAGCCGACGGCCGCGTGCCGGTGGAGCGGGCCCAGCAGGAGCCGGCCGGGGTCGGCCGGGTCGGGTGCGTGGGCCACGTCCCCGTAGGCGGGCTCGTGGGTGGCGATGGCCTCGGCCTCGACCCGGGCGGCGTCGCCCTGCGGGTGCGCGGCGACGGCGCCGAGCGGGACGCCGGCGGCTTTGGCGCTGGTGTGCCGCCAGGCGGCGTAGGTGACGATGCCGCCGGCCACGGCCAGGCCCGTGCCGAGCACGGAGGTGGTGAGGGTCGGGCCGAGGTCGTGGCCGTCGAACCAGTCGGGCAGCGTCCGGAAGGCGAGGCCGCCCAGGGCGATCGAGGGCACCGCGAGCACCCAGAGCACGGTGGTCATGGTGAGCGGCTGCCGGCCGTGGTCGGGGGCCTCGGCGCCGTGGCCGCGGAACGCCAGCAGCCACAGGCGCATCGCGTACGCGGCGGTGAGCAGCGCGGTGACGAGGCCGGCGAGCAGGACGATCCAGCCCGCGGCGGCGGGGGCCCGGCCGGTGTCGCCGGTGCCGGTGACCACGTGTTCGGCGACGCCGAGGACGGCCTCCTTGGAGAAGAAGCCGGCGAACGGCGGGATCGCGGCGAGCGCGAGCAGCGCGACGGTCATCGTCCAGTAGGCGTCCGGGACGCGGTCGCGCAGCCCGCTCATGCGGGACATGGCGGCGAGCGAGTTGGTGCCGGCGGCGTGGATGATCACGCCGGCGGCGAGGAACAGCAGCGCCTTGAAGGCGCCGTGGGACAGGAGGTGGAAGACGGCGGCACCGCGGTCGGCGACGGCGAGCGCGCCGGTCATGTAGCCGAGCTGGCCGATCGTCGAGTAGGCGAGGACGCGCTTGATGTCGTCCTGGGCCAGCGCGGCGAGCGCCGAGCCGGTCATGGTCACGGCCGCCATCACGGCGAGGACGGTCATCGCGGCCTGGGAGGCCTCGAACAGCGGGAGGAGACGGGCGATGAAGTAGACACCGGCGGCGACCATCGTCGCGGCGTGGATCAGCGCGGAGACGGGCGTCGGGCCCGCCATCGCGTCGGGCAGCCAGGTGTGCAGCGGGAACTGCGCCGACTTGCCCGCCACGCCCGCCAGGAGCAGCAGGGCGATCAGCGTGGGGTGCGCGATGTCCCCGTTGGCGACGGCGCCGAGGATCCGGGTGATGCGGAACGACCCGGCGTCGGCGGCCAGCGCGAACAGGCCGATGAGGAAGGGGACGTCGCCGAGCTTGGTGACCAGGAAGGCCTTGAGGGAGGCGGCGCGTGCCTCGGGGGTCTCCCAGTAGTGGCCGACCAGGAAGTAGGAGCAGATGCCCATGACTTCCCAGCCGACCAGCAGCACCATCAGGTCGCCCGAGTAGACGACCAGCAGCATCGCGGAGGTGAACAGGGAGACCAGGGCGGCGTAGGACGGGTAGCGCGGGCCGTCGCGCAGATAGCCCGTGGAGTAGATCTGCACACAGCTGGCGACGACGCCGACCAGGACGGCCGTCAGGGCGGCGAAGCCGTCGACGAACAGGGCGAGCTCGATCGGCACCGAGCCGGTGGGCGTGAGTTCGGTGGCCGCCTCCACGGCCCGGTCACCGCCTTGGCGGGCGGCGACGGTCGCGGCCAGGGCGAGGGAGGCGAGCGTCGGCAGCACGGCCAGCGGGCGGACGAAACCGGGCGCGGTGCGGCCCACGAGGAGTCCGGCGATCGCGCCGAGGAACGGAAGGAGGGGGACGAGGACGGCGAGGGTGGTCGTGGTCACGCTGTGGCCTCAGCCTTCTCGCCGGCCGCCGGGATCGCGGAGGCGTCACTGCCGTGGGCGTCGCCGCCGGGGCCGTCGGGCTCATGGCCCTCGGCGGTGTCGCGGAGTTTGTCGATGTGCGCCGTGCCGCGGTTGCGGTACACGGCGAGGACGATCGCCAGGCCGATGCCGATCTCGGCGGCGGCGATGGCGATGGTGAACAGGGTCAGCGCCTGACCGGAGTGCAGTGTGTCCCGGGCGGCGCGGCTGAGCCAGGCGTCGAAGGCGACCAGGTTGAGGTTGACGGCGTTGAGCATCAGCTCGACCGACATCAGCACCAGGATCGCGTTGCGCCGGGCGAGGACCCCGTACAAGCCGGTGCAGAAGAGGAGGACGGACAGGACGGCCGGATAGGCGAGGTGCATCAGCGGTCACCTTCCTTGTCTGCCAGGGACGCCGCGTCCGCCTGGGCCCCCGCGTCCGCCTGGGACCCGGCGTCTGCCTGGGACCCCGCCTTCGCCTTGCGGGACAGGACGATCGCGCCGACCAGGGCCGCCAGGAGGAGGACGGAGAGGGCCTCGAAGGGGAGGACCCAGTGCTGGAAGAGGCTCGCGCCGGTCACCTCGGTGGTTCCGGAGGGGGCGCCGTCCAGGTCGATCCAGGTGGCGCGGAAGGCGTCGGCCACGACCCAGACGAGGGCCGCCGCGGCGGCGACGGCCACCGCCAGGGCTGCCCAGCGGTTGCCCGAGTCGGCGTCCGGGGAGCGGCCGATGGGGGCGCGGGTGAGCATCAGACCGAACAGGAGGAGCACGACGACGGAACCGACGTAGATGAGGACCTGCACCCAGGCGATGAACTCGGCGGTGAGCAGCAGGTACTCGACGGCGAGGCCGCCGAGGGCCACCACCAGCCACAGGGCGGCGTGCACCAGCTGCCGGGTGGTGACGGTGACGACGGCGGCGCCGAGGGTGACCAGTCCGACGAGGAGGAAGGCGATCTCCACCCCGGTGGGCGAGAGGAAGCCCTGGGTCTCGGCGGCCAGGTGTGCGGTGCCGGGCGCGAGGCCGGCGGCGGTCGCTGCGAGCGTCATTCCCGCTCCTCCTGCCGTGACTGTCCGGCCTGCCGCTGGGCCAGCTTGTCGGCGGTCTTGCGGGCCGCGGCGAGCTCCTTCGGCTCCTCGGCGCCGGGGTCGAGGGCCGGCGGCGCGGGGACCGTCCACATCCACTCGCGGAGCTTGTCGCGCTCGTGGGTGAGGTCGCGGATGTCGGTCTCGGCGTACTCGAACTCCGGGGACCAGAACAGCGCGTCGAAGGGGCAGACCTCGATGCAGATACCGCAGTACATGCAGAGGGAGAAGTCGATGGCGAAGCGGTCCAGGACGTTGCGGCTGCGCTCGCGGCCGCCCGGGGTCGCCGCCGGGATCGTCTCCTTGTGGGAGTCGATGTAGATGCACCAGTCCGGGCACTCGCGGGCGCACAGCATGCAGACCGTGCAGTTCTCCTCGAACAGTCCGATCACACCGCGGGTGCGGGGCGGCAGCTCGGGCTGGGCCTCCGGGTACTGGTCGGTGACGGACTTCTTCGTCATCGTCCGCAGGGTGACGGCCAGGCCCTTGGCCAGGCCGGAGCCGGGGATCGGGGCCATTACAGGAACACCACCTTGACGATGCCGGTGAGGGCGATCTGGGCGAGGGCGAGGGGCACGAGGAGGGTCCAGGAGAACTTCTGCAGCTGGTCCTCGCGCAGGCGCGGGTAGGTGACGCGGAGCCAGATGACGACGAAGGCGAGCACGGCGGTCTTCAGCAGGGTCCACACCCAGCCGAGTCCGTCGGCGCCCCAGGGTCCGTGCCAGCCGCCGAGGAACAGGACGGTGGTCAGCCCGCACAGCACGACGATCCCGGCGTACTCGGCGAGCAGGAACAGGGCGAAGCGCAGGCCCGTGTACTCGGTGTAGGCACCGAAGATGATCTCCGAGTCGGCGACGGGCATGTCGAACGGCGGCCGCTGGAGCTCCGCCAGCCCCGCGATGAAGAAGACGAGCGCTCCGGTGATCTGCCAGGGCAGCCACCACCACTCGAAGGCGTCGAGGATGCCGACCAGCGACACGGTGCCGGCCGCCATCGCCACCGAGGCGGCGGCGAGCAGCATCGGCAGCTCGTAGGCGAGCAGCTGGGCGGCGGTGCGCAGACCGCCGAGGAGGGAAAATTTGTTGGCCGACGCCCAGCCGGCCATCAGCGAGCCGAGGACGCCGACGCCCATGACGGCCAGCACGAAGAACACGCCCGCGTCCAGCACCTGCCCGACGGCACCCTCGCCGGGGCCGATCGGGATGGCGAGCAGGACGAGGAGGTAGGGCAGCAGGGCGACGGCCGGGGCGAGCTGGAACACCCGGCGGTCCGCGCCGGCCGGGACGACGTCCTCCTTCTGCGCGAACTTCACCCCGTCCGCGATGAGCTGGGCCCAGCCGTGGAAGCCGCCGGCGTACATGGGGCCGACGCGGCCCTGCATGTGCGCCATCACCTTGTGCTCGGTCTGACCGACGATCAGAGGGAAGGTGAGGAAGACGACGAAGACGAGCAGGAGTCGCAGGGTGACGTCGAGCACGTCGTTCACTGCGGGCCTCCTGCGGGGTCGTCGGGGGTGCGGTCGGGGTCGGGGTCCGGGGCGGGGTCCGGGGCGGGGACCGACTGCTCGGGGGTGGAGTCGGACTCCGGGGCGCGGTCCGACCGCTTGGCGGTGGAGTCGGGCTCCGGGGCCGAATCGAATTGCTCGGGCGCGGAGTCGGGCCCGGTAGCGGAACCGGACTCCGGGGCGGAATCCGACTGCGGGGTGGAATCCGGCTCCGGGGTGGAGTCGGACTGCTCGGGAGCGGGAGCGGGAGCGGCGTCGGGCTTGCGGGACTGCTCGCGGGGCGCGCCGGTGTCCCTCCCGGCTGCCGTCTGCTTCTTGTCTGCCGTGTCCGTCTCGGCGCCTGCCTCGGTGTTCGTGCCGGCGGGCTGACCTTCGTCGCCGTCGCCGGTCCCGGCACGCGTCCCGGGCTCCGGCCCGGACTCCGGCTCCTCGTAAGCCGGACGGGGCTGGTGCCAGGGGGCGTCGGGGCTGCGGGGCGGGATTGAAGGCTTGCGGGCAGGCCGGTCGGCCCGGGGCGCGGCGGACGATTCGCTGCCCGTCCCCTGGGTGGCCTCGGGCGTCTCGCCCGTCTCCCGGGCGTCCTCCGGCGCCTCGGCCCGCTGGCTCGCGGAGCCTTCGGACGCGCTCCGGGTGCGGCGCGGCCCAGCGGAGGTTCCCTGCGCACCGGCTCGCCGCGAGGCGGAACCCTCGCTCGCGCTGCGCGCACGGCGCGGCGGACGGGCCGCCGGCTCGGCGGGTGCGGCCGCGTCCGGGGCGCCACCGGCACCGCCGGCCGTCTGGCTGACCGGGCCCTGCGAGGCCGAGCGCATCCGGCGCGGCGGCGCGGACGCCGGTTCACTCGCGCCCGTCGTGCCCGCGGCCTGCGAGGCGGAGCCCTCCGACGCCGATCGGGTACGGCGCACCGGGCGTTCGCCCGCGGCGCGGGCGCCCGCCGCCGCCCTGCCCGCACCGCGCGCCGGGCGGGCCGGGGCGGGCGGAAGGGTGCCCTTGAGCGGGCCCCACTCGTTCGGGTCGGGGACGCCGGGCGGCAGCATCTGGCGGCGCTTGGGTCCGCCGTGCTCGGACTCACCGGGCTCCTTGGCGCCCGGCCAGGCCTTGGCGACCCGGGCCGCCAGGACGAAGTCCTTGCGCAGGGGGTGGCCCTCGAAGCCTTCGGGGAGGAGCAGGTGGTCGAGGGACGGGTGGCCGGTGAAGACCACGCCGAACATCTCGTGCGTCTCCCGCTCGTGCCAGGCGGCGCCCGCGTAGACGCCGACGGCGGTGGGCAGGCTCGGGTCCTCGTGCGGGACGGTGGTGCGGATCAGCAGGCGCCGCACGGGTGCCAGGGCGGCGACATGGGCGGCCACGCGGATGCCCGTGCCCGGTTCGTCGACCGCGCTGAGCCAGTCGAAGTACGTGCAGCCGAGGAGGTCACGGGCGGTCTCCAGCGCGGTGATCCAGTCGGCGGGCGGCACGTCGACGGTCAGGACGTCGTACGACTCCTCCGCCGTGGCCTGAGCACCGAACAGCTCCTCGGTCTCCGCCGGGAGCCAGCCGACCACGGTCATCGCGTCTCCCCCTCACCCGCGTCGCCGTCGCCCCCACCGGACACACCGGACGGACCGCTCACGGAGTCACCACCGGACGCACCGGACGGACCGCTCACGGAGTCACCACCGGACGCACCGGACGGACCGCTCGCGGAGTCACCGGACGCACCGGCCGGCTTCGCCGGCTCCCCCGCCGCCGGCGGCTGCACCAGCCCGCTCCGCAGCGCCGCAGCCGAAGGACGGCCGGCCGCCGTCGTCTCGTACCGCTCCCCCAGCGACTCCCGGGCGATCTTCTCCTGCAGCTTGAGGATGCCCTGGAGCAGCGCCTCGGGCCGGGGCGGGCAGCCGGGGACGTAGACGTCGACCGGGATGATCTGGTCGACGCCCTTGGTGACGGAGTAGGAGTCCCAGTAGGGGCCGCCGCAGTTGCTGCAGGCGCCGAAGGAGATGACGTACTTCGGCTCGGGCATCTGCTCGTAGAGGCGCTTGACCGCCGGGGCCATCTTGTCCGTGACCGTGCCGGAGACGACCATCAGGTCGGCCTGGCGCGGGCCCGGCGCGAAGGGGATCACGCCGAGGCGGATGAAGTCGTGGCGGGCCATCGACGCGGCGATGAACTCGATCGCGCAGCAGGCGAGCCCGAAGTTGAAGACCCAGAGCGAGTAGCGGCGGCCCCAGTTGAGGACCACCTTCATCGGCTCCGGGGCCAGGCGCGCCAGGGCGCCCAGCCGCTTCGGCTCGGGCAGCAGTACGGGCTCCGGGGTCACGTCCATGTCAGGACGCCCTTCTTGTATGCGTAGAGCAGGCCCACGGCGAGGAAGCCGAGGAAGATGAACATCTCCACCAGGGTGGTCCCGCCGTAGCCGTCGGCGGCGAAGACGGTCGCCCAGGGGAAGAGGAAGATCGAGTCGACGGCGAAGATCACGTAGAGGAAGGCGTAGACGTAGTAGCGGACCTGGGTGTGGGCCCAGCCCTCACCGACGGGGTCGACGCCGCATTCGTAGGTCAGCAGCTTCTCGGGGGTGGGGACCACGGGCCGCAGCAGGCGTCCCGCGCCGAAGGCCACGGCGACGAACAGCACGCCGATGACGGCGAGCAGCCCGACGACCGAGTAGGCCTGGAAGTAGTCCGCCGCGACGACGACGGTGGCATCCAGCACGTCCGCCCCTCACTCCCGCTCTGGTGTCCCTGGTCCGTGCCTGGTGAACGCAGTTGTTCGACGGTCTGTACGCAGCGAGTCTAGGCCCTGATAAAGGCACGGTAAGCAGCCCCGTCGCCCTGCGGCATGCCCGGGGTGGGGTTTTCCTCAGGGGATCTCGGCGGGCGGCCTCATGGCGCGGAGCCCCTGGCGCCGGGCAGGCTGATGTGCATGACCGAACGCATCCCGCTCCGGGACCCGTCCGCGGGCACTGCGGTCCCGGCGCCGGCCGACCCCGGCGATCGTCCGCCGCCGCTCCGCCTCGCCTACGACTGGCACACCTGGAAGGAGATCGCCCACCTGCTGGCGAACCTCCCGTGCTCGCTGGTCGGCTTCACCTATGTGGTGACGGTGATGCTCACCGGTCTCGGGCTGACCGTGACGGTGATCGGCTTCCCGCTGCTGGCGATCGGCCTGCTGGGGGCGCGGCTGCTGGGCAGCTTCGAGCGGACGCGGGCCCGGCTGCTGCTCGGCGTGCACGTGGACGAGCCGAGCCGGCTGCCGCTGCACGGCTCGGGCGGGTTCTGGCCGCGGCTGTGGCTGGCGGTGAAGGACCCGGTGGGCTGGCGTGCGGTGCTGTACGAGTTCATCCGGCTGCCGTGGGGTGTGCTCACCTTCGCCGTCACGCTGACCTCGCTGTTCGTGCTGTGGCCGGTGCTGCCGTTCGTCGCGCGGGTGCTGGCCAACGCCGACCGGGCAATGGTGCGCGGCCTGCTGTCGCCCTCGGACGAACTGGAGCGGCGGATCGCCGAGCTGGAGTCCGACCGGGGCGTGGTCGTGGACACGGCCGCCGCCGACCTGCGCCGCATCGAGCGCGATCTGCACGACGGCGCCCAGGCCCGCCTGGTGAACCTGGCCATGGGCCTCGGTCTGGCCAAGGAGAAGCTGCTGGAGGACCCCGACGCGGCGGCGGCGATGGTCGAGGAGGCGCACGGCGAGGTGAAGCTGGCGCTGCAGGAGCTGCGCGACCTGGCCCGGGGCATCCATCCGGCGGTCCTCACCGACCGCGGCCTGGACGCGGCCCTGTCCTCGGTGGCCTCCCGCTGCACGGTCCCGGTGAAGGTGACGGTCGACCTGGACGAGCGTCCTGCCGCGGCCATCGAGGGCATCGCCTACTTCACCGTCTCCGAGCTGCTGCAGAACGTCAGCAAGCACAGCGGGGCCCGGTCCGCCTCGGTCGATGTGTGGCGCTCCCGGACCCGGCTGTTCATACAGGTGCAGGACGACGGCAGGGGCGGTGCGCGCCTCGACGCCGGTACGGGCATGCGGGGGCTCGCGGAGCGGCTGGACGCGGTGGACGGGCTGTTCGTCCTGGAGTCGCCGGAGGGCGGCGGCACGACGGTCACGGCGGAGCTCCCGTGGCGGGACCGGGAGAGGAACTGAGCACGGCCGTACGGAAGCAGCACGGGCGGAACTGTCCCATGGGGTGGGGTTAACCCCCGCTCCAAGACTGCGACGGACTCCATGGCCCCGCGACCTGCGCCGGAGCAGGCTGAAGCTACGACAGCACAGCCGCCGGAAGAGGAGTGAGGACGACGCCGATGGCCACGGACTACCAAGCGGGCTACGGACTCGACGCCGAGGCGCCGGGCGGCCGGCACCGGCTGCCGGCCGCGCTGCGGGCGCCGGTCGAGGGACGTACCTGGCGCGAGCTGGGTTATGTGCTGCTGAGTCTGCCGATCAGCGTGCTGCTGTTCTCCTACGCGGTCACCATGGTGTCGCTCGGCGCCGGTCTGCTGGTGACGTTCCTCGGGGTGCCGGTGCTGGCCGCGGCGCTGGCCGGCTGCCGGGGCCTCGGGGCGCTGGAGCGGGCGCGGGCGCGGGGCCTGCTGGATCTGGAGGTCGGTGAGCCGGAGCCGCTGCGGATGAAGCGGCAGGGCTTCACGGCGTGGATCGGCGCGGTGCTCAAGAGCGGGGCGTCGTGGCGGGCCCTGCTGTACGCGGTGCTGCACATGCCGTGGGCGATCTTCGCCTTCACCGTCGCGGTCGTCGTCTGGTCGATGGGGTGGACGCTGCTGACCTACCCCCTGTGGTTCTGGGTGTTCCCGCTGTACGCCGGGCAGGGCGGCATCCAGCTCTACGGCGACGACCAGCACACGGTCTATCTGGACAACCCCTTCGAGATCACGGTGACGGCGCTGGTGGGTCTGCTGATCACCATGGCCATGCCGTGGATCGTGCGGGCGCTGACGACGGTCGACCGGGTGATGGTGTACGGGCTGCTCGGGCCGTCCCGGCTGGCGACGCGGGTGGTGGAGCTGGAGTCCGACCGGGGTGTGGTCGTGGACACGGCCGCCGCCGACCTGCGCCGCATCGAGCGCGATCTGCACGACGGCGCCCAGGCCCGCCTGGTGAACCTCGCCATGGATCTGGGCCTGGCGAAGGAGAAGCTGCGGGAGGACCCGCGGACGGCGGCGCGGATGGTGGACGAGGCGCACGGCGAGGTGAAGACGGCGCTGCAGGAGCTGCGCGACCTGGCCCGGGGCATCCACCCCGCGGTCCTCACCGACCGCGGCCTGGACGCGGCCCTGTCCTCGGTGGCCTCCCGCTGCACGGTCCCGGTGAAGGTGACGGTCGACCTGGACGAGCGTCCTGCCGCGGCCATCGAGGGCATCGCCTACTTCACCGTCTCCGAGCTGCTGCAGAACATCAGCAAGCACTCGGGGGCGACCGCGGCGAGCGTCGAGGTGTGGCGGGCCGGGAACCGGCTGATGCTGCAGGTCGTGGACAACGGGGTCGGCGGGGCCGACCCGGACAGGGGTTCCGGCCTTGCGGGCCTCGCGGAACGCCTGGACGCGGTGGACGGCGTGCTGGTGATCGACTCCCCGGCCGGCGGCCCGACCCGCGTGACGGCGGAACTGCCCTGGCGCTCGGAGCGGGTGCGCTGAGCGTGGCTTCCCGGAGGTCGGGCGCCCGGCCCTGGTGCCGGCCGGGCGCCCGTGCTCACCGGTGAAGCAACTGATCACGTAAGGGCTGCGAGCCAGCCGTCCCCGGGCGGCGGGACGAAGAAGTAGCCGCCGCCGACGGTGAGCGTGTACTTGGCCAGGGCCTCGCCCCGCAGACGGTGCTGGACGGCCTCGAAGCCCTTGGCCAGGTCGCGCTGGAAGCAGCAGAAGATCAGTCCCTGGTCGTCGGCGCCGCGCCGGTAGTTGTAGCTGCGCCGGACCAGGGGCGGCGGATGACGCCGGTCGGGGGCGGCCCTGCGGACATGGGAGTCCAGGGGCGTGGTTCTGCCGTGCGGGTCGGCGGCGAAGACGGGCCGCTCGTCGCTGGGGGTGCCGTCCAGCCACCGGCCGTCCCTGCGGCGGCCGATGATGCGCTCCTGTTCACGGATGCTGTCACGGTCCCAGAAGTCGGTCGCCAGCCGGATGATGCGGATCACCTGATAGCTGCCTCCGACCGCCCAGGCCGGCTCGTCCTGGTCGGCTGTGACGATCGCACGCTCGGCGACTTCCGTGGACGTGGCGGGGTTTCCGTATCCCTCGGTGAAGTGGAAGGGGTTGCGCGCCAGTCCCCTGCCGTCCTCCGTGCGGTTCTCCGGCCGGAATCCGTCCAGGCGCCAGCGCACCCGCCACTGGGGCAAGGCCCTCAGTGTCCGATCCGCCGCCTGCCGGGTGACGCGGGCCGTCGTCCCGGTGATCTGCAGCAGAAGGTCCCCGTGGGACTGGGCGGGGTCCAGCACGTCGCCGGCGAATGCCGGCATCTGTCCGAGCTGCCGTGGTCTGCCCGACCGCGAGCCCAGGGCCCCTGCCCCCAGTGCCGCCCAGGCAGCGATCTCTCCGCCGTCGATCGCGGCGATGGCGCGATGTGCGGCGCGCAGGGCGTCGCGGCGGCGTTCGCCGTCCGCCAGGTCGAGGGAGATCACGCGGGTGTGAGGGAGGGGTGCCGTGCCGCGGAGCGGGGCGCTGTCACCCTGCTGCCGGGCCGACGGCCCTTCGGCCCTGACGTCGGCAACGATCAGCCCGCCGGTTCCGGTAGCGGCGACAGCCGCCGTGCCGGCGATGACAGCACGCCTGCTCATCCGCCTCAAGAGGCGTCTCCTTTCTCGGCTCCGGCGGACTGCTGGGCATCCGCGATGGCTCGCAAAAGATCGGTGGCGGCTCGGGCCACGTCGGGATCCACTGATGCTGTGAGGCCCTCGTACACATGCTGTCCGGCCAGGACGGCGTTCCGGGCGGCTTCCTCCCAGGCCACCTGTCGGGCCAGGCGCGTGCGGTGCCCGGAGGAGAAGGCCTTTGATGCGGCGCTCCATTGCCTGCCCGTGTAGATCTTCCGCAGGAGGTCGAGCACGTCCGCCTTGCACGTGACGTGGGGTGCACCGGCCAGTTCGATGAGGAACGGCACGGTCGGGGCTGCCGCCTCCTGCACGACGAAACCCAGTTCACAGACGAGGTCGCCCAATTCGTCCACGGCCTGTCGCGCCGTCTCGCGGTCGGCCCAGGCCACCGTGGACAACAGCGCCGGGACGGTACGTGCCGATGACCCCCTGGCTGCCTGGAGGCGGGTCCATTGCACGCGCTGCAGATTTCTGAGGATGCTTCCCACGTCGTCTCACCCGCCGGGATAGGTGTCGGTGATACCCAACCCGCGCATAAGAACCTGACATTCGGGGCATCCCGGAATCAGCCGTCTGATGCCAGGGTTGTTGAACGGCTTGTGCACCATGGCGAGACTCCTGCTTCCCTTGATCCGCTCACCTTCGAGGACCGCGTCGGTGATGCAACCGATCTCGGCACACCCACCGTGGTGATTGGCACCGCATCGCCCTCCCCGCCCGCTGCGTCCAGTCGCTGAAGCTCCACCACGAGCGGCAGCAGCGCGAGCGGGAGGCCGCGGGCGCGGCGTGGCAGCACAGCGGGCACGTGTTCACCGCTGCGCAGGGCGGGCCGATCGACCCGACCAACCTCACCCGCGCTTTCACACGCTCCTTCGTAAGGCCGGCCTCCGCCGCATCCGGTTTCACGACCTCCGGCACTCGACCGCCCCTCTGCTTCTGGAGCAGGGCGTCGAACTCGTCGCGATCAAGGAGCTCCTCGGCCACGCCCACATCGGCGTCACCGCCACCGTCTACGCCCACGTCAGGCTCCGCCTCCAGCGAGACGCCATCGACGCCCTCGGCACCGCGCTCGGCGGCCGGGAGACCACCGAGACGGCACGCTCCGACGGCGACGAATCGCCACCCTGCGCCGCCCTCGTCCGCTGACGTTGCCGTCAACTACTGCCGTCACCCCACGCTGAAGCCCCGCCAGGACACACCTGACAGATCTTCAGATTTGCATGCGCGCCGCGTCGAACGCGATCAAACTTCCGTCGATTCACTCCTGAACCAGAAGTGCGTCAACTCACCCTGATGACTTACTCCCACCACAACAGGGCCGCAGCTAGCCTTGACAGCTGCCACAGTTCCACCGAGGGTTAGTAGCTCGCCTTCCGGAAGGCGAGCATGCGACAGTTCGACGGTTTTTCTCACAATCCGAAAGGCAGGGTCGGCGTCCTCCCATTCCGAGATGTCGAATACTGGCACGACACCCCAGAGCAATTCCGGTTGGGGACCCCAGTCCAGGCCGCCCCCTTCGGGGGGAAGATCGATAACCGTCAAGCTCATGAGTTGACCGCTTTCAGGGTGCACCCTCACCTCAAGATAGCCGCCAGAGCTGCCGGAAATCATCAGGTAAAGAGGCTGGAGATCCCTGTCGACTTCCCACAAGGCATCCAGCGGGATCCACGGATCCTGCTCTATAACGGCTCCGGGGCAGGGAGCCCACCGAGTCACTTTTACCACCGGCTACTCCTAACCGACATAGAGAGCGTGAACGAGAGCGGGGAGTGGGTCTTGCGGGCGCTGACTGAACTTAAGCTCCCATCCACCGGAAGTAATCACCCTTCCCGTCGGGACGCCATTCCGAGTAGCCCCTTCGACGGCAGATTGCAAGCTGCGAAGCTGAACCTGGATAGCCAGTCCCACTTGCTCTCGGCTCGCCATATTCGCCGCCTTATTCTGCGCGTATTCGGCGATGTGCTTGGTTGCATTCCCGTGAACCCAAACACGCGTACCACCCGCTTGCATTTCAAACGACCGAGGCAAGTCAGAGCCAGGATAATTCGGCTGCGTCCCCTTGATGTCGTCCCAGACCGTACCGGTGCAGTTGCGGTTGTGAACGAGGACGGGTGTCTCCCCCGCCAGCACATAGTACGTGTGCAGTCCGTCGACGGTGAGGTTGTAGACCTCCGTCGACCGGATGTGGTGCCGGATCGCGGTGATCTGGACCCAGGTGCCGGCGCTGGTCTGCAGCCACTGACCGGCCTTCAGGTCACCTGCCTCGACCCACCGGTGCAGCTCCGGCACCCAGAACGGGTGACCGTCGGTGGCGGTGATCGTGCTCGCCCTGCTGCCGCCGTCGGATCCGCCGGTGTCCACGGTGATGTCGACGAGCTGTTTCTCCCCCGTCCCCTTGATCAGCGCGGTGACCTTGCGCGGCCCGCTCTCACCGGTTTCGGGGTCGGTGGCGATCACCGCTTCCCCGACGGCGACGTCCTTGATCGGCTTTCTGGTCCCGTCGGCCATCAGGACCGGCGTGTCGCCGGTGAAGCTGTTGGGGGCGGGGCACCCGGCCACCCGCGTGCTCGCCCTGCCGGCGAGTGCGGCGCCCATGCCCTCGCCGAGCATGCCGGCCAGGCAGCCGGTCGCGGCGGCCTGACCCACCTGGCCCCAGCTGACCTTGCGGCCGGACAGGCGCTGGGTGAGCCAGTTCATGCCCCCGTCCAGGATCCCCCCGACGACGCACCCGGCGATCATGGGGTTGTTGCCGGAGGGGTCCGTGTAGGTGGTGGGTGACGCCAGGGCGTACTGGTAGAGATTGACTCCGCCGGAGTGGCCGCTGGGGTCCTGGGAGATGAACCGTCCGGTCTGCGGGTCGTAGTACCGGTCGCGGTAGTAGAGCAGGCCGGTGCCGTCGTCCTCGCGGCCGGTGAAGGTGTGGGTGTTCGACGAGGGCTCGCCGGAGACGGTGGGCATGCCGCCCGGTTCGTAGGCGTAGCTGGTGGCGAGGGAGCCGTCGGTGCCGGCCAGGCCGACCACGGTGCCGAGCGCATCGGTCAGGTAGATGCGGGTCTCGCCCTTCTCGGTGCGGGTCAGGAACTCGTCGAGCCCCGAGGTGACCAGCGTGGCGGTCGTCGCCCCCGAACCGTCCTGCTCCACCAGAGGGTTGGCGCCGTCGGTGAGATAGCGGCTGGTGGTGCCGTCGATCGTCTTGGTGAGGCGACCGCCGAGCGGGTCGTAGCCGAACGCCGAGGTGGTGCCTGCCTTGGTCAGACCGGTGAGTTCGCCGCGGGCGTTCCAGGTGTAGGTGCGCAGGCCGTCGCCGGTGAGCCGGCCGTTCACGTCATAGGTGAAGGTGCGGCCGGCGTAGCTGGTGATGCGGTTGTCCTTGCCGAACCGCGTTCCGCTCTCCTCGGCCGGCAGGGCCACCTTGGCCAGCGACCCGGTCAGTCCGGTCTGCAGCGAGCGCTGGTCGCGTGCGTAGTCCAGGGTGCCGATGGTCCTGGTGCCCCGCTGGTACGCGATGGACTCGATGACGCCGGTCGCGTCGTAGCCGGTGGTGCGGGTGATGCCGCCGGGCAGTGAGGCGGTCTTCTCCCGGCCCACCGCGTCGAGTCCGAACGTGACCTCCTGGGCCCCGGACTTCACCGAGGTGAGGATGTCGGAAGCGTCGTAGCCGTAGGTGGTGGTGGTCCCGGCTGCGGTCATCCGGGTGCGCCTGTCCCTGGCGTCGTACCCATAGCCGACCGTGCCGGTCGGGCCGGTGGTGGAGGTCAGGCGGTCGTAGACGTCGTAGGCGAAGGACCGGTCGCCGGCCTGGCTGTCGCTGATCTGCTTGAGCAGGTCGTGGTCGTCGTAGGTGTACGTGACGGTGGACTCGGCCCGGCCGGCGGCATCCACGCCGTACCGGGTCTGCTTGGGCCGGCCCAGCACGTCGTACTCGGCCACGGCCGACAGCCCCGACCGGTCGGTCGCCCGCTCCAGCAGACCCGCTGCGTTGTAGGAGAACCGGGCCTGCGCGCCGAGCGGGTCGGTGGCGGACGTCGGGCGGTCGGCGTCGTCGTAGGCCCACTTGGTGGTGTTGCCGCGAGGATCGATGAGGCCCGTCAGGTTGCCGTTGGCGTCGTATTCGAGGGTGGTCCTGTGGCCCAGGGGGTCGGTGACCTCACGGGCCTGGTTGAGTACGTCGTAGGAGACGGTCGTCAGGGAGCCCGCCGCGTCGGCCAGGGCAGTCACCCGTCCGGCGGCGTCCGTGAACTGGCGGGTGACCCGGCCTTCGGCGTCCTTCGTGGAGACCAGGTCGCCGTGGTCGTAGGTGTATTCGGTGGTGGCGTTCGCGTTGTCGGTGACCTTCTTGATCGGGCCGTCCGCGGCCAGGGTGAAGGTCGTCCTGCGGCCCTCCGGATCGGTGATGGTCTGGAGGTCTCCGGTGCCGGTGTAGGTGAAGGTGGTGGTGTGCCCCAGCGAGTTGGTGATCTTCGTGGGCTGGTCGTAAGGCCCGTCGAACACCGTCGTCCCCGAGGACCGGGCGTCGGCGGTGCCGGCGAGTTCCACGGCCGAGGTGACATGCCCGTTGGCGTCGTACTTCAGCTCGGTACGCCGGCCGTGAGGATCGACAACGGCCGTGACGCGGTGGGCGGCCCCCCGCTCGTAGACGGTCTTGCGGGCCAGTGAGGTGCCGTAGGCCTCGGTGTCGCTGACGGCGAAGCCCGAGCCGTCGAACTCCACCCGGCGGACGGATCCGCCCGGTTGGGTCACCTCCGTGGCCGTGACCTGACCGGTGCCGGTCGTGGTGTAGGCGAACGAGTACACCTGCCCTTCGGCGAGCCTCTGCTGAGTGACTCTGCCGTCGGCACCGAAGGTGTTCGTCATGTAGACGACGCCGCGGGCGTCCGTGGCGGTCTTGATGCGGTTGGAGGTGCCGTCGTAGGTGTACGACGTCACCTGGCCGGCCGGGTCGGTGACCGTCTTCAACCGCCCCGCACTGTCGTAGGTGTAGGACGTCGTGCGGCCGGTGTTGTCGCGGGCCCGGGTGACGCGGTGCTGGTCGTCGTACGTGAGGGAGATCCAGCGTCCGCCGGGGGTGGTGATGGTGGTGATGTCGCCCTTGGTGCCGTTGGACCGGGTGAGGCGGACCGCGTTGCCGTGACGGTCGCGGATCTCCTTCAGCGGCCCGTACCAGGGGAAGGTGAACTCGGTCCCGTCCCGCAGCACCAGGTGCCAGCTGCTCTTGTGCTGCGTGATGCTGGCGCCGTCCAGCGCGGTGGGGGAGCCTTCCGGCTCGAAGACGACATCCCTGTAGTCGGAGCCCGTCTTCCGGATGAAGTGCACCTTCCGGCCGCCCGGCAGGTACAGGTCCACCTCGCTGTACAGGCGCCGGGAGTGCAGATACATGTTGTAGGACAGGTCACGGCCGATACCGAAGGCACGGGAGCGGGTGTCGCCCTGCCAGTAGGTCCGGGTGACCTCGGCCGGGCCCAGCGGGTCGGCGACGGCGAGGTCGGTGCGGGAGTCCGTGAGCAGGCCGGTCTGCAGGTCGACCGGGTCTCCCGACAGCCAGTCGACGATGTCCGCGACGCGGGAGATGTCGAACGGGATCGCGTCGGAGACGCTGATCATGGCCCCCGTGAAGGCCCAGATACGGGTCTTCCGGTCCGGTACGACCTGCTTGCCGTCGCGCGTGACGGTCCCGTGGCCGTAGGTGTGCCAGCCCTTGTCCGCCGGGTCGTAGGCGAGGAAGTCGACGCGGGAGCCCGGCGCTTCGTGCGTGTAGTTCGGGTAGATGATCTGGGCGCCCTCGGGGAAGATGTAGGTGCCGCCCGGCTGCACCGTGAAGAAGACGGGGACGGCACTGTTCTCCGGCAGCGGGAAGGGCGAGCGGTCCACCGGGATCGCCGTGATGCCCAGCTCGGTGACCGTCCTCCCGTGCTCGTCACGCACCACGGAGCCCTTCGGGAGGCGTACCTCAAGTCCGGGGATCTTCGGGGTGGTCAGCGTGACGTCGGCCTTCGTGGGCGCGTCGAGGGTGACCGTGTGCCTGGTGTCCAGGGGGGACATCCACACGGGGAAGCCCAGGTCGGTGCTCCGGCCGGCGACCGGGTGGATCCGGATGTCGTACCGGCCGTACGTCCGTGTCCTCGTACTGGCGCTCGCCCCGTCCACGACCAGCGTGGTGGCGTCGGGGCTGATGCCGGACAGCAGGAAGCGTCCCCGGGCGTCCGTGCGGCCGGTCCTGGCGCCGACCCGGACGGTGACGCCGGCCAGCGGCGTGCCGTCCAGCTTCAGCACATGGCCGGTCAGGGCGGTGCGGCCGGGCGGGGCGCGCAGCCGGGGCGGGGCCTTGGGGGCGGCGCCGCGCCCGGTGGTCCAGTCCCGGCCGCTGAGGTTCCGTTTGCCCGGCTGCCAGGCATCGGGGCCCGTCGGCACCACACCGGCGGCCTCCTTCGCCTTGGCCGCCTTGGCTTCGGCCTGCTTCTGCAGCGCGTCGCACTTGTCGGCGCGCACCTCGGCGTGGTCCGGCACCAGCAGCGGCAGCCGCTGGGCGAGGCATACGGCCGGCAGGGGGATCTGCGGGACCTTCGCGGTGAGGGTGCCGCGGACTGCGGCGGCGGAGGCAACCGCCTTGAGCGACAGCTGGACGCTTCCCGTGCCCGCGGCGCTGGGATTGATCAGAACGGTGTAGGTCCCGGTTTCGGGGAGGTCCGCCAGGGCGATCGTGCCCGAGGCGCCGGCCGACACCAGGCGCTTGCTGACCACGGCGGCACCGGTCGGGGCCAGTACGGTCACTGCCAGGCTCTTGGTGAAGGCGTTGGACGCCAGGCCGAGCGACAGGTCGTCTCCGGCCTCGGCCGTGAAGGAAGCGCTGATGTTCTGTCCGGGCCGGGCGACGGTGGCCCTGGTCGTGCTTCCGTCGCGGGGCAGGAGACCGGCGTCCGCCCGGGCGCGAGAGCGTCAGGGTCACCTTGCCCGTATCGAGCTTCTTGCCCGCGACGCGCACGGTGTACGTGCCGGCCGCGGGCAGCGCGTCGCTGTCCCAGTCGCTGTCGCGGCCGGGCGACGTGGTGAAGCTCTCGGCCTTCTTGCCGTCCGGTCCGGTGACCGTGACCGTTGCGTAGCTGGGCACGGTGGTTCCGGACGCCCCCAGGCTGAGCCGGTCGCCGGCCTGAGCGGTGAAGGTCGCGAGCCCGTCCTGACCGGGCCGTGCGAGATCGAAGGTCGTCGACGGAGCCGTCGGTGTGAGCGTGCCGCCCTGCACATAGTTGGCCCCCTTTCCTCCCACGGTCACGGTGTGGGCGCCGGGGGTGGAGGAGAAGCCGGTGCCGGAGATGGTGATCTTCGCGCCCGGCGCGGCTCGGAGCGGCACGACCGAGAGCACCGAGAGGGTGCTGGAGGGGTACCGGTCGATGCCGAGCCGGTTTCCGGCCTCGTCGTACCGGTAGCGAGCGGTCTCGACGTCCGGGTCGGTCACGCCGACCAGCCGGCCGGCGGCGTCGTAGGCGTAGACGGCGTTGTCGGTGGTGGGTGCGGCGGCGGAGTCCGCGGACGCGGATGCGGATGCGCCGGGAGGGGGCGGCGCCGGCTTCGCCGGAGCGGCGTCCCCGACCGGACGAGGCCGGGTCGGTACGGCGTCGGCCGACACCGTACCGGCAGTCAGTGCGACGACCAGCAGGCCCACGGTCAGCAGCCGTCGCCGCCGCTGTCCGGCCCCACGCAGAAGTAACCCCCGCGACCGCATTGCGCCCCTCCCCACAGCACCTCACGGGTCACATGCACCCCGTGTCCCCCCACGACGTACAAGCCGGATCACCATAAACACCGACTGTCATGAATGCGACACACAGCGCGAGGTATGGCCGAGATTGATCTCGTCGGGGCCGGACCGTGTCGCTGCCGCCGGGACACCCGGCGCGCCCCCTCGACCCTCCGCATCCGCCCCGGAAGCTGGAATGCTGGACCACATGAGTTCGGGGATGCGGGGGGTCGAGAGCGTGGAGGACAAGGTGCGGGTGGTCATCGCCGAGGATTCCGTGTTGCTGCGGGAGGGGCTGACCCGTCTGCTGACCGACCGCGGGCACGAGGTCGTCGCCGGGGTGAGTGACGCCGAGGCGCTGATCAAGACCATCACCGAGCTGGACTCCCAGGGGCAGCTGCCCGATGTGGTCGTGGCGGACGTCCGTATGCCTCCCACCCACACCGACGAGGGCGTGCGCGCGGCCGTGCAGCTGCGCAAGGCGCACCCCGGGCTCGGGGTCCTGGTGCTGTCGCAGTACGTGGAGGAGCGCTACGCCACGGAGCTGATCGCCGGCTCCAGCCGGGGCGTCGGCTATCTGCTCAAGGACCGGGTAGCCGATGTGCGTGAGTTCGTGGACGCGGTGGTGCGCGTGGCCGAGGGCGGTACGGCCCTGGACCCGGAGGTGGTGGCGCAGCTGCTCGGCCGCAGCCGCAAGCAGGACGTTCTCGCGGGACTCACCCCGCGCGAGCGGGAGGTGCTGGGCCTGATGGCCGAGGGGCGGACGAACTCGGCGATCGCCAAGCAGCTGGTGGTGAGCGACGGTGCCGTGGAGAAGCACGTCAGCAACATCTTCCTGAAGCTGGGCCTGTCCCCCAGTGAGGGCGATCACCGGCGGGTGCTGGCCGTCCTCACGTATCTCAATTCCTGACCTGTCTCATTTTCTGAGACGTCCGGGGGATCCGACCGGATCCCGGTGAGATCTCGGACACCCGTGAGATCCCGTGAGGACCCGTGAGATCCCCATGACCGGTGACAACCGGTGAATCCTTCGGACCCCCGTCCGGCCGAACCGCGAAGGGTGCACGCTGCGTCTTCAACAGCAGGGGCCCGGGGCGCCGCGCCAGCGGTGATCCGGGGCACCCGCAGCAGACCGGCGCGCCGTGCGCACCGCGACCCGCGTCCAATATGCGAATCACTCAAGGAAGGCGACCCTTACGGACGTAGGGTTGATCCCGGGAGGACCTGCGGGAAGGTCCGGCCCGGACAGCCGCCTCGAGGGAGGTCCAGTTCAGTGACCAGCCAGGTCAGCAGCCCAGCGGAGCACGCCGACGGTGCAGTCGTGGGAGAGCAGCGCACAGCGGCGGGGTCGAAGGACGTCCGCCGCCTGGACCGGGTGATCATCCGGTTCGCGGGGGACTCGGGTGACGGTATGCAGCTCACCGGCGACCGCTTCACCTCGGAGACCGCGTCCTTCGGCAACGACCTGTCGACGCTGCCGAACTTCCCGGCCGAGATCCGCGCCCCCGCCGGCACCCTGCCCGGCGTGTCGTCCTTCCAGCTGCACTTCGCCGACCACGACATCCTCACCCCGGGTGACGCGCCGAACGTGCTGGTGGCGATGAACCCGGCCGCGCTGAAGGCCAACATCGGCGATCTGCCGCGCGGCGCGGAGATCATCGTCAACACGGACGAGTTCACCAAGCGGGCGATGCAGAAGGTCGGCTACGAGACCAGCCCGCTGGAGGACGGCTCCCTCGACGGCTACAACGTGCACCCGGTGCCGCTGACGACCCTCACCGTCGAGGCGCTGAAGGAGTTCGACCTCACCCGCAAGGAGGCCGAGCGCAGCAAGAACATGTTCGCGCTGGGCCTGCTGAGCTGGATGTACAACCGGCCGACCGAGGGCACGGAGAAGTTCCTGAAGTCCAAGTTCGCCAAGAAGCCGGACATCGCGGCGGCCAACATCGCCGCGTTCCGGGCGGGCTGGAACTTCGGCGAGACCACCGAGGACTTCGCGGTCTCCTACGAGGTCGCCCCGGCCGCCACCGCGTTCCCGCCGGGCGTGTACCGCAACATCTCCGGCAACCTCGCCCTGTCCTACGGGCTGATCGCCGCGTCCCGCCAGGCGGACCTGCCGCTGTTCCTGGGCTCGTACCCGATCACCCCGGCGTCGGACATCCTGCACGAGCTGAGCAAGCACAAGAACTTCGGTGTGCGCGCCTTCCAGGCGGAGGACGAGATCGCCGGCATCGGCGCGGCGCTCGGTGCCGCGTTCGGCGGTTCGCTGGCCGTGACCACCACCTCCGGTCCGGGTGTGGCGCTGAAGTCCGAGACCATCGGTCTGGCCGTGTCCCTGGAGCTGCCGCTGCTGATCGTGGACATCCAGCGCGGCGGCCCGTCCACGGGCCTGCCCACCAAGACCGAGCAGGCCGACCTGCTGCAGGCGATGTACGGCCGCAACGGCGAGGCCCCGGTGCCCGTGGTGGCGCCGCGCACCCCGGCCGACTGCTTCGACGCCGCGCTGGAGGCGGCCCGGATCGCGCTGGTCTACCGCACCCCGGTGTTCCTGCTCTCCGACGGCTATCTGGCCAACGGCTCCGAGCCGTGGCGGATCCCGGACCTGGAGGAGCTGCCGGACCTGCAGGTGCAGTTCGCGCAGGGCCCCAACCACACCCTGGACGACGGCACCGAGGTGTTCTGGCCGTACAAGCGCGATCCGCAGACCCTGGCGCGGCCGTGGGCGCTGCCCGGCACGCCGGGTCTTGAGCACCGCATCGGCGGCATCGAGAAGCAGGACGGCACGGGCAACATCTCCTACGACCCGGCCAACCACGACCTGATGGTCCGCACCCGCCAGGCGAAGGTCGACGGCATCGAGGTGCCGGACGTCGAGGTCGACGACCCGGACGGCGCGCGGACGCTGGTGCTGGGCTGGGGGTCGACGTACGGGCCGATCACGGCGGCCGTGCGCCGGCTGCGCCGGGCCGGCCAGTCCGTGGCGCAGGCGCATCTGCGGCACCTCAACCCGTTCCCGAAGAACCTCGGGGACGTGGTGAGGGCGTACGACAAGGTGGTGATCCCCGAGATGAACCTCGGGCAGCTCGCCACCCTCATCAGGGCGAAATACCTGGTGGACGCCACCTCGTACAACCAGGTCAACGGCATGCCGTTCAAAGCGGAGCAGCTCGCACAGGCTCTGAAGGAGGCCATCGATGGCTGAGACGTCCAGGGAAGGCACGGGCACGATCGAGGCTCTTTCCCTCGTGCCGAAGGCCGAGGGCAAGCAGTCCATGAAGGACTTCAAGTCCGATCAGGAAGTGCGCTGGTGCCCCGGCTGCGGCGACTACGCCATCCTGGCCGCCGTGCAGGGTTTCATGCCCGAGCTGGGGCTGGCCCGCGAGAACATCGTCTTCGTCTCCGGCATCGGCTGCTCGTCCCGCTTCCCGTACTACATGAACACCTACGGGATGCACTCCATCCACGGCCGCGCCCCGGCCATCGCGACGGGCCTGGCGGCCTCCCGCCGGGACCTGTCGGTGTGGGTGGTCACGGGTGACGGCGACGCGCTGTCCATCGGCGGCAACCACCTGATCCACGCGCTGCGCCGCAACGTCAACCTCAAGATCCTGCTGTTCAACAACCGGATCTACGGCCTCACCAAGGGCCAGTACAGCCCCACCTCCGAGGTCGGCAAGATCACCAAGTCGACGCCGATGGGGTCGCTGGACGCGCCGTTCAACCCGGTGTCGCTGGCGATCGGCGCGGAGGCGTCCTTCGTGGCCCGCACGGTCGACTCGGACCGCAAGCACCTCACCGGGGTGCTGCGGCAGGCCGCCGCGCACCCGGGCACGGCGCTGGTGGAGATCTACCAGAACTGCAACATCTTCAACGACGGCGCCTTCGAGGTCCTCAAGGACCGGCAGCAGGCGGAGGAGGCGGTGATCCGCCTGGAGCACGGGCAGCCGATCCGCTTCGGCGCCGACGGTGCGAAGGGTGTGGTGCGCGACGCGGGGACCGGTGACCTGAAGGTCGTCACCGTGACGCCGGAGAACGAGGCGCAGGTGCTGGTGCACGACGCGCACTCGGCGTCGCCGACCACCGCGTTCGCGCTGTCCCGGCTGGCCGACCCGGACACCCTGCACCACACGCCGATCGGTGTGTTCCGCTCGGTCGACCGTCCGGTGTACGACACGCAGATGGCCGACCAGCTGGACAGCGCCATGGAGCAGCACGGCAAGGGCGACCTGGCCGCTCTGCTGGCGGGCGGGGACACCTGGACCGTCGTCGGCTGACTCGGCTGACCCGACGGCTGAAGCCGCCGCCGACGAGGCCCGGGCCCGCGCGGTCCGGGCCTCGTCGTATGCCTGCCGGGCGCGCTCCACGTCGGCCATCCGCAGCTCGGTCCACCGGGCCAGGGACCGCACCTGCTCGGCGGCCTCCCGGCCCAGCCGCCGCCCTCGCCGACGACCACCGCGGCACGGAGGAGGCGCTGCGCGCCTCGGGCCTGCCGTACACGCTGCTGCGCAACGGCTGGTACCACGAGAACTACACCGAGAACCTGGCCCCCGTGCTGGAGCACGGCACGGTGGTCGCCGCCGCCGTCGCCGCGGCACTCAAGGCCTGACTCTCCAGGGCCTCCCGCACCCCTCCACCCCCTGCTGTCATGACCGTATGCCGATACGGACATGACAGCAGGGGGTCTTCGGCGTTACCGTCGTCCGGGCGAGCTTTCGCTCGCACAGGTGAACGTCGGCCACGGTGTAAGGCAAGGTCGGCAAGGGTGTAAGGCAAGAAGGAGGGCCCGTGACCGGGAAGTCGGCCGCCGAACGGCGCATAGGACTGCTGAACGGCTTCGCGGCGTACGGGATGTGGGGACTGGTCCCCCTGTTCTGGCCTCTGCTCAAGCCCGCCGGGGCGGTGGAGATCCTCGCCCACCGGATGGTCTGGTCGCTGTTCTTCGTCGCCGCCGCGCTGCTCGTCGCCCGCCGCTGGGCCTGGCTCGGCGAGCTGCTGCGGCAGCCGCGCAAGCTGGCCCTGATCACGGTCGCCGCGGCCGTGATCACCGTGAACTGGGGCGTCTACATCTGGGCGGTGAACTCCGGGCACGTCGTCGAGGCCTCGCTGGGCTACTTCATCAACCCGCTGGTCACCATCGCTATGGGCGTACTGCTCCTCAAGGAGCGGCTGCGGCCCGCGCAGTGGGCGGCGGTCGGCATCGGCGCGGCGGCGGTCCTCGTCCTCACCGTCGGCTACGGCCGCCCGCCGTGGATCTCGCTGTGTCTCGCCCTGTCCTTCGCCACGTACGGCCTGGTGAAGAAGAAGGTCAACATCGGCGGCCTGGAGTCGCTGGCCGCCGAGACCGCGATCCAGTTCCTGCCCGCGCTGGGCTATCTGCTGTGGCTCGGCTCGCAAGGGCGGTCCACGTTCGGGGCCGAGGGCGCGGGCCATGCGGCATTGCTGGCGGCGACGGGCATCGTGACCGCTCTTCCCCTGGTGTGCTTCGGCGCCGCCGCGATCCGGGTGCCGCTGTCCACGCTGGGGCTGCTGCAGTATCTGGCCCCGGTGTTCCAGTTCCTCCTCGGCGTCCTCTACTTCAAGGAGGCCATGCCGCCCGAGCGGTGGGCCGGATTCGCGCTGGTCTGGCTGGCGCTGACCCTGCTCACCTGGGACGCCCTGCGCACCGGCCACCGCAACGCCCGCACCCTCGCCGCGGCTGCGGCGGAGGCGAAGCAGACGGGGGCGGTCGGGGTCGCCGAGACGGACCAGAAGCGGGTCGTGGTGGTCGCCGAGACGGAACAGAACCGGACCGGGATGGTCGCCGAGGCGGGCGAGAACCGGACCGTCGTGGCCGCCGGGACGGACCAGCCCCGGCCAGCCCTGGCCGCCGAGGGGAGCCGGCCCGCGCCGGCCGTGGCCTCCGCCTCCGGCGGGCCGGACGCCGCGCGAGCGGTGCGGAACGGGCCCGCCGACCCGGAGACCGACCCCCTCTAAGCCCGGCCGTAAGCGCGCGGGGCCGCCCC
>NZ_BAAAGU010000068.1:0-10166 GCF_039524635.1 Streptomyces thermocarboxydovorans
CGAGCAGGGCGCCCCGGCCGCGGACGGCGGTGGCGGTCGTCCCGGTGGCGGCGGCTTCGGCGGTCGTCCCGGCGGCGGTTTCGGTGGCGGCGGTGGCCGTCCCGGCTTCGGTGGCCGTCCCGGCGGTCCGGGTGGCCGTGGTGGTACGCAGGGCGCCTTCGGCCGTCCCGGCGGTCCCGCGCGCCGTGGCCGCAAGTCGAAGCGGCAGCGGCGTCAGGAGTACGAGGCCATGCAGGCCCCGTCGGTCGGCGGCGTGATGCTGCCTCGCGGCAACGGCGAGACCATTCGCCTGTCGCGCGGTGCCTCGCTCACCGACTTCGCGGAGAAGATCAACGCCAACCCGGCGTCGCTCGTCGCGGTCATGATGAACCTCGGCGAGATGGTCACCGCGACCCAGTCCGTCTCCGACGAGACGCTCCAGCTCCTGGCCGAGGAGATGAACTACAAGGTTCAGATCGTCAGCCCGGAGGAGGAGGACCGCGAGCTGCTCGAGTCCTTCGACCTGGAGTTCGGCGAGGACGAGGGCAGCGAGGAGGACCTGGTGGTCCGCCCGCCGGTCGTCACCGTCATGGGTCACGTCGACCACGGCAAGACCCGCCTGCTGGACGCCATCCGCAAGACGAACGTCATCGCGGGCGAGGCCGGTGGCATCACCCAGCACATCGGTGCCTACCAGGTCACGACCGAGGTCAACGACGAAGAGCGCAAGATCACCTTCATCGACACCCCGGGTCACGAGGCGTTCACCGCCATGCGTGCCCGCGGTGCGAAGTCGACCGACATCGCGATCCTGGTGGTCGCGGCCAACGACGGCGTCATGCCGCAGACGGTCGAGGCGCTCAACCACGCCAAGGCGGCCGATGTGCCGATCGTCGTCGCGGTCAACAAGATCGACGTCGAGGGCGCGGACCCGAACAAGGTGCGCGGTCAGCTGACCGAGTACGGCCTGGTGGCCGAGGAGTACGGCGGCGACACCATGTTCGTCGACATCTCCGCCAAGCAGGGTCTGCACATCGACGAGTTGCTCGAGGCCGTGATCCTCACCGCGGACGCCTCGCTCGACCTGCGGGCCAACCCCAAGCAGGCCGCGCAGGGCATCGCGATCGAGTCCCGGCTCGACCGCGGTCGCGGTGCCGTGGCGACCGTCCTCGTCCAGCGAGGCACGCTGCGGGTCGGCGACACGATGGTGGTGGGCGACGCCTACGGCCGCGTGCGCGCCATGCTCGACGACAACGGCAACAACGTCTCCGAGGCCGGCCCGTCGACGCCGGTGCAGGTCCTGGGCCTCACCAACGTCCCGGGCGCGGGCGACAACTTCATCGTCGTCGACGAGGACCGTACGGCCCGTCAGATCGCCGAGAAGCGCGCCGCCCGTGAGCGCAACGCCGCGTTCGCCAAGCGCACGCGCCGCGTCTCGCTCGAGGACCTGGACAAGGTGCTCAAGGCCGGCGAGGTCCAGCAGCTGAACCTGATCATCAAGGGTGACGCCTCCGGTTCGGTCGAGGCCCTCGAGTCCTCGCTGCTCCAGCTGGACGTCGGCGAAGAGGTCGACATCCGCGTCCTGCACCGCGGTGTCGGTGCGGTCACGGAGTCCGACATCGACCTGGCGATGGGCTCCGACGCCATCGTGATCGGCTTCAACGTGCGCGCCGCCGGGCGGGCACAGCAGATGGCCGAGCGCGAGGGTGTGGACGTCCGGTACTACTCGGTCATCTACCAGGCGATCGAGGAGATCGAGGCGGCCCTGAAGGGCATGCTCAAGCCGGAGTACGAGGAGGTCGAGCTCGGTACGGCGGAGATCCGCGAGGTCTTCAAGTCGTCCAAGCTGGGCAACATCGCGGGTGTCATCATCCGCTCCGGCGAGGTCCGGCGGAACACCAAGGCGCGGCTCATCCGCGACGGCAAGGTGGTCGCCGAGAACCTCACCATCGAGGGTCTGCGTCGCTTCAAGGACGACGTCACCGAGATCCGCGAAGGCTTCGAGGGCGGTATCAACCTCGGAAACTTCAACGACATCAAGGTCGACGACATCATCGCGACGTACGAGATGCGCGAGAAGCCGCGGGCGTAACACCCACGGTTGGGGCTGGCCGACGGGAGGCGTTCCCGTCGGCCAGCTCCGCGTCTGGCGGAGGACCGCATCCCCCGGGGGCCCGCCCCGGCAATTGCGTCGATGGGCACCACCCCTTCGATGTACGGTTCTCGAAGGTCCATCGATCCCGCACCGGCGGGTTAACCGGTTGCACACATGTTTGTGGGGACGCTGTCCTTCGACCTCCTCCTCGGCGACGTCCGGTCGCTGAAGGAGAAGCGCTCCGTCGTCCGCCCGATCGTCGCCGAACTCCAGCGCAAGTACGCGGTGAGCGCGGCGGAGGTGGACCACATGAACCTCCATCGCCGGGCTCTCATCGGCATCGCGATGGTCTCTGGCGACGCGGGGCACCTGACCGACGTGCTGGACCGTTGCGAGCGACTGGTCGCCGGCCGCCCCGAGGTGGAGCTGCTGTCCGTCAGGCGGCGCTTCCACGGCGAAGACGACTGACGATCACAGCTGGCGAGATTCGAGACAGGAAAGAACGGGAGACGACCAGTGGCCGACAACGCGCGGGCGAAAAGGCTGGCGGACCTCATCCGAGAGGTGGTGGCCCAGAAGCTGCAGCGTGGGATCAAGGACCCGCGGCTCGGCTCGCACGTCACCATCACGGACACCCGGGTCACCGGCGACCTCCGGGAGGCGACGGTCTTCTACACCGTCTACGGGGACGACGAGGAGCGCAAGGCCGCGGCCGCCGGCCTGGAGAGCGCCAAGGGCATCCTGCGCTCCGAGGTGGGCCGGGCGGCGGGCGTGAAGTTCACGCCGACCCTGACCTTCGTCATGGACGCCCTGCCGGACACCGCGCGCACCATCGAGGACCTCCTCGACAAGGCGCGCCAGTCCGACGCCAAGGTGCGCGAGGCGTCCGCCGGGGCGACCTACGCCGGAGACCCCGACCCGTACCGCAAGCCGGGCGACGACGAGACGGACGACACCGCCGAATGACCCAGAAGCACCGCACGCCCGACGGCCTTGTCATCGTCGACAAGCCGTCGGGCTTCACTTCGCACGACGTGGTCGCCAAGATGCGCGGCATCGCACGCACCCGCCGCGTCGGCCACGCCGGCACGCTCGACCCGATGGCCACCGGAGTGCTGGTCCTCGGCGTCGAGAAGGCGACCAAGCTCCTCGGGCATCTCGCCCTGACGGAGAAGGAGTACCTGGGCACCATCAGGCTCGGGCAGAACACCATCACCGACGACGCCGGGGGCGAGATCACCTCCGGCACGGACGCCTCCGGGATCACCCGGGAGGCCGTCGACGCCGGCGTCGCCAAGCTGACCGGCGACATCATGCAGGTGCCGTCCAAGGTCAGCGCCATCAAGATCAACGGCGTGCGCTCCTACAAGCGGGCCCGCGAGGGCGAGGACTTCGACATCCCGGCCCGGCCGGTCACCGTCTCCTCGTTCCTGGTGCACGACATGCGCGAGGCCGAGGCCGAGGACGGCACCAGGGTGATCGACCTGGTGGTCTCCGTCGTCTGCTCCTCCGGCACCTACATCCGCGCCCTCGCCCGCGACCTGGGCGCCGACCTCGGGGTCGGCGGCCATCTCACCGCGCTGCGCCGCACCCGCGTCGGCCCGTACAAGCTGGACTCGGCGAAGACGCTGGAACAGCTCGAGCAGGAGCTGACCGTCATGCCCATCGCCGAGGCCGCCGCCGCGGCCTTCCCCCGCTGGGACGTCGACGCCAGGCGCGCCCGGCTGCTCACCAACGGGGTGCGGCTGGAGATGCCGGACGAGTACGCCGGCTCCGGCCCCGTGGCCGTCTTCGACCCGGAGGGCCGGCTCCTGGCCCTGGTCGAGCAGCAGAAGGGCAGGGCCAAGAGCCTCGCCGTCTTCGGCTGACGGCACCGGGGCCGTTGCCCGGTCGGGCCTGTGGCTCTCTCTGCCGTCGGGCCTGCGGGCCCCTCTCTGCCGTCGGGCCTGTGGGCCCCTCACTGCCGTCGGGCCTGTGGTCCTCTCGGCCGGCGGCTTTCTCTGCTGTCCGGCCTCTGTGCCGTCGGTCCTCTCTGCCGTGGAGCGGCGTCATGGGATGCGCATGGCGCCGCTCCACGGTCCCCCTCGGTTCCCCCATCCCTAGGGTGTATCCATCCCTCCCCTCCCGTTCACCCGTAAGCACGGGCGCTCGGAGTGAACCGGGGGAGCGGAAGGGGGCGCGTTCGTCCGGCGATCTGTCCCGCTGATCAACTTCGCCGTACGGTCGGAGCAAGGGCACGGCGGTACGGCGGGGAGGCGGCGTGACGGCTCAGCGGATCGCCCCGGAACAGGCGAGCGTCTCCGACCGGGGGCACGCCCCCGACGACGTCCTCGTACGCATCCACGACCTCGCCGGCCGGCCGCGCGGCACCGGCTTCCTCGCCGACCACCACGGCACGGTGATCACCAGCCACGAGGCGGTCGACGGACTGCCCCGCCTGGTGCTCCACGCCCCCTCCGGCCGACACTGCGCCGTCACGGCGGACGAGGTGACGCCGCTGCCCTCGCTCGGCCTGGCGCTGGTGCGCGGCGAAGGGCTGGGCGTGGCACCCCTGCCGATCTCCGCCCGCGAGCACATCGACCCCGGCACCTACGTCCGGATCCCCGCCGGCGGCTGGCGCCAGGCGCGGGTGCTGGGCACCACCGCCGTCACCTACACCGCCGTGGACCGCTGCCACGGGCTGCCCGAGGCCCTGGAACTCGCCATGGGCACCGCGGGCCGGGACGCGCTCCGCCTGGGCGGCGGCGCGGCGGGCGGCCCGGTGCTCGACGCGGCCACCGGCGCCGTGCTGGGCGTCCTCGGCACGGCCCTGTCGTCCGAGACCGCCGACGTCGGATTCGCCGTGCCCCTGCGCCCCGCCACCGAAGCGCTCCGCGAACTGCTCGCCGAGAACGCGGCCACGGTCCCGGCCTACGGCGACGATCTGAACCTCGCCGGACTGCTGGAGCTCACGGCCACATCGTTGGCCCAGGACGGACCGCCCGGCGCCCTGCTGCCGCAGCCGGCGGTGGAGCGCGCGGCCGTGATCGCCGGACTCACCGCCTTCGAGGAGGGCCCCGCCTGCGTGCTGGGCCTGGTCGGACCGCCCGGCAGCGGCCGCACCACGGAACTCGCGGCGCTCGCCGCCCGCCGGCACCGGGCCGGGAAGCCGACGCTGTGGCTGCGCGGCGCGGACCTGCGCGGCGACGACACCTCGGTCGCGGACGCCGCCCGCCGGGCGCTGGACCGGTCCGCCCGGATCGTGGCCGCCGCCGGCCACGTCCCCGGATCCGTCGAGGACCTCGGCGACACCGGCCCGGAGCGTCTCGCCCGGTTCGCCGCCGGAACCGGCCGCCCGCTGCTCCTCCTGCTCGACAACCCGGAGGAGATGCCGGCCGCACTGGCCGAGCGGCTCCCCGAGTGGACCGCCGGGACGGCCCGCTGGCTCAGCGAACAGGGCGCACGCCTGGTGCTGGCCTGCCGCGAGGAGCACTGGGAACAGGCCGGCGCCCGCTACCCGGCGGAGCCGCTGCACGGGGGCGGCCCCGGCGAGGACGGCCTGCCCGCCTGCGTGCGCCTCGGCGATCTGAGCGCCGAGGAGGCCTGGGAGGCCCGCCGCCGCCAGGGCATCCCCGAGGGCATCCTGGCCGACGCCCGCCACCCCCTGACCCTGCGCCTCCTCGCGGAGATCCTCGCGGCCCTCGGCGACGACGGCACGGACATGCCGTCCGGCGCTGAACTCTGCCCCGCCGGCGCACAAGGGCCGCACTGGGCGCCGGCCCGCACGCTCACCGCACCCCCACCCGACGCCCGCAGCGACCGCGGTGACGCCGACGGCCGCGCCGGCCGGGTGGACGACATCCGTCCGCCCGAGGCCGGGCTGGACCGGGACAGCGTCTTCGCCGCCTACCTCGACCTGGTGTGCCTGCGCGTCGCCGTGCGGCTCGCCGCCGGGAACCGGGTGCGCGGCACCGCCGTGCGGCGGCTCGCCGCCAAGGTCGCCGGGCAGGTGCACGAGGCCGCACGGCTCAGCCTCGAGGAGGGCGGCCTGGAACGGGAGGCGTTCGAGACGCTGTTCCCGTGGGGAGCCGCGCCGCGGCGGCTCGGCGGCGGGACCGGCTGGGCCTCCGCCGTGCTCGCCGAGGGCCTCCTGGTGCCCGCGGGATCCAACTACCGCTTCGCCCACGAGGAACTCGCCGACTGGCTCCAGGGCCTCCACCTCGACCTGGACGGCGCCCTGCGCACCCTGGTGCACGACCGGCCGGACCGCCCCGTCCCGCACCACCGCCTCGGCCCCGTCACCCAGTCCATGCTGCTCCTCGCCCGCCAGCACGGGCCCCGCCATCTCGCCTCCCGGCTGGCCGACCTGGTGCACGCGCTGGACGCCGCCCCCGGCTCCTGGTGGGCGGCCCGGCTGCTCACCGGCACCCTCACCCGCGTACCGGACGCCACGCCGTACACCGAGGTGCTCCGGCTGCTGGCGGACCGGACCGTGGCATGGCGGCAGCGGGGGACCGTGCCGCCCGGTCTCGGCCCGGCCTTCTGGGCGTCGCTCGCACTGCCGCAGGACGCCCGCCTGGCGCTGCTGCGCCGCCTGGTGCACGCCGACGGTCCCCCCTGCGAGCCCGGCCCGCGGTTCCTCGACGAGGCCGCGCGGCTGCTCACCGCCGACCCCCGGGCCGTGGTGCCGCTGCTGGTGCGCTGGTTCGACGACGAGCGGCCGCTGCCCGCCACCCCGCACGCCACCGCGGCCACCGCCGCGCAGGCCCTGTTGTACACCCACCGCCACCGCGCACCCGACACCCTCACCGACGCCCTCGCCGACAGCACGCACCGCAGGGCGGAGCAGCTGCTCACCGCGCTCGCCGAGGAGGAACCGGCCGTCGTCTGCCGGGCCGTCGACCGCTGGGCCCGCGATGAACGCCCCACCCGCCGGAGCGCCGCCGTGACCTACGGCCTGCGCGTCGCCCCGCACGCCCTCGACGGCTCCGACCGCTCCCTGCTGCGCTACGCGGCCCTCGCCCTGCTGGTCCGCAGCAGCGACCGTGCCCTGCACGGCGGCGCCCTCGCCCTGCTCGTCCGCGACCCCAGCAGCCGGGACCGTCATCTGGCGCGCGCCCTGCGGCACTTCGTGGCCGGCGACCCGCTGCTGCCCCCGAGCGCCCTCACCGAGGCCCTCGGCACGCACCCGGAGCCGGTGCTCGACGCCTTCCGCGAGCGGCTGGCATTGGCCGCCGACTCCGCCGAGGCCCTCCGCGCCCTCGCCGACGCCACCACACCCGAGATCACCGACCGGGTCGCCGCGCTGCTCCGGGACGCCGTCGAGCGGCGGGCGGAGCTCGCCGAGAAGGGCGCGGCCGACGCCGACCAGCGGCTGGACCGCGACCCGGCCGCCGCCGGCACCGGGCTGCCGGCGCTGCTCACCGCCCTGCTCTCCGGCGGCCCGGAGCCGCTGCGGGCCGCGCTCGCCGGAGTGCTCGCCGCACCCTGCACCGCCTCCTCCCGCCCCCTGCGCCGGAAGCTGCTCGACCGCCTCCTCGCCGACGAGAGAGACCCCGCCGTCCTCGACGCCGTGCTGCGCGCCGCGGCCCGCCACACCGGCGAGGAGCAGCGGGCGCTGGTGCACCGCACCGGTCTGCTGCTGATCCGCACGGCCGAGGGCGCCACCCGCTTCGACCGCGCCCTGGTCGACCTGTCCCGGCACGTCCCCGGCTTCGCCGCCGCCGTGACCGGATGGCTCGCCGAGGCACCGCAGGAGTGGGCCGCGGTCGTCGGCCCCAGCTCCCGCCGCACCATCGAGAACCTGGCGGGTGCGACCGTCCCCGCCTGACTCCTCCCGGACCTGTCGCCGGACCTGTCATGCGCACGTGCACCCCGTCACAGGCCCGATGCCGATGCGGGCCGAGTGCGGGCGGCATGGCACCCTTAGACCTGCGTACTCGGTTTGGACGAGGTTTCGACAAGGAGCAGGCACAGTGCAGCGCTGGCGTGGCTTGGAGGACATCCCCCAGGACTGGGGGCGCAGCGTCGTCACCATCGGCTCCTACGACGGTGTCCACCGAGGGCACCAGCTGATCATCCGGCATGCCGTGGAGCGCGCCCGCGAGCTGGGCATCCCCGCCGTGGTCGTCACCTTCGACCCGCACCCCAGCGAGGTCGTCCGCCCCGGCAGCCACCCGCCGCTGCTCGCCCCGCACCACCGGCGTGCCGAACTCATGGCCGAGCTGGGCGTGGACGCGGTGCTGATCCTGCCGTTCACCAAAGAGTTCTCCAAGCTGTCCCCGGCCGACTTCGTGGTGAAGGTCCTGGTGGACAAGCTGCACGCCAAGGCGGTCGTGGAGGGCCCCAACTTCCGCTTCGGCCACAAGGCCGCCGGCACCGTGGACTACCTCGCCGAGCAGGGCAAGGTGTACGACTTCGACGTCGAGGTCGTCGACCTGTACGTCACCGGTGAGGCCGGTGGCGGCGAGCCGTTCTCCTCCACGCTGACCCGGCGCCTGGTCGCCGAGGGCGATGTCGCGGGCGCCGCCGAGATCCTGGGACGCCCGCACCGCGTGGAGGGCGTGGTGGTGCGCGGCGCCCAGCGCGGACGCGAACTGGGCTTCCCCACCGCCAACGTCGAGACCCTGCCGCACACCGCGATCCCCGCCGACGGCGTCTACGCCGGCTGGCTGCACGCCCAGGGCGAGGCCATGCCGGCGGCGATCTCCGTCGGGACCAACCCCCAGTTCGACGGCACCGAGCGCACGGTGGAGGCGTACGCCATCGACCGGGAAGGGCTCGACCTGTACGGGCTGCATGTCGCCGTGGACTTCCTGGCGTTCGTGCGCGGCCAGGCGAAGTTCGACACGCTGGACGATCTGCTGGCGCAGATGCGGCGGGACGTCGAACGCTGCAAGGAGCTCATCGCCGCGGCCGAGCGCGAGCAGAGCGCCTGAGGCTGCGCCCCGCCCGCCGCGGCTCGGCCGGGACTTCCGGTAGGCGCCTGAGCACCGGCACGGCCAGGTCTTCCCGTAGGCGCCCGACCGCCCGCCGGTCCGCTCAGCGTGCCGCCGCCGCCCAGTGGCACGCCACCTGGGCCGTGGCATCCCCGGTCAGAATCTCCAGGTCCTGCGTCCGGCAGGCCCCCGCCACCCCGGCCCGCTCCGCCTCACCGCTCGCCAGGATCTGGCAGCGGGCGTGGAAGCGGCAGCCCGCGGGGACGCGGGAGGGGTCCGGGGGCTCACCGGTGAGGACCACGGGGTCGCCGGGGGCCTCGGGGAGCACCGACAGCAGCGCCTGCGTGTAGGGATGCCGGGGAGCGGTCAGCACCTGCTCCACCGGGCCCGTCTCCACGATCCGGCCCAGATACATCACCGCCACCCGGTCGGCGATGTTCCAGGCCAGCCCCAGATCATGCGTGACGACCAGCGCGGACAGGCCCAGTTCGTCGCGCAGCCGCAGCAGCAGCGCCAGGATCTCGCCCCGCACCGAGGCGTCGAGGGAGGCCACCGGCTCGTCGGCGACGAGGAGTTCGGGCTCCAGGACCAGCGCCCCCGCGATCACCACGCGCTGGCGCTGACCGCCGGACAGCTCGTGCGGATAGCGCAGGAAGAAGCGCTCCGGCGGCCGCAGCCCGGCCCGCGACAGCGCCTGCGCCACGGCCGCCTGCTCGTCACCGCCGTGACCGTGGATGCGCAGCCCCTCGGCCACCGCGTCGTAGACCGTGTGCCGGGGGTTGAGCGAGCCGCTCGGGTCCTGCAGCACCAGCTGCACCCGCTTGCGGTACGCCTTCAGGGAGCGGCCGGAGTACTCCAGCGGCCGCCCGTCGAAGGTGACGCTGCCCTGGGTCGGCGTGACCAGCCCCAGCAGGGTGCGGGCCAGCGTCGTCTTCCCACAGCCGGACTCACCGACCAGGGCGACGATCTCGCCGGGCCGGATGTCGAGATCGACACCGTCCACGGCACGCGCGGCCGGAGCACCGTGCCGCCCGGGGAACGTGACATGCACACCCTGCGCACTGAGCAGGGCGGTCTCGGTCCCGGTCCGCGTGCCCGCGTCGGCGGCGGGGGAGAGGGTCATGACGCGCTGTGCCTCGCTTCCTCACTGGCCCGCACGGCCTCGGGCTCCGTTC
>NZ_BAAAGU010000068.1:10265-31141 GCF_039524635.1 Streptomyces thermocarboxydovorans
CCGTCGCCGGGCTCCGTTCCGTCGCCGGGCTCCGTTCCGTCGCCGGGCTCCGTTCCGTCGCCGGGCTCCGTTCCGTCGCCGGGCTCCGTTCCGTCATCGCCGGAGCCGGCGGCCCGGCCGGGCTGTGCGCCTTCGCCGAGTTGCTCCGCCTCACCGGTCCGTGCCGCCTCGTCGGGCTGCCCGGCCTCGCCGGACTCTGCGGGGCCGTCGGACGGTGTGGCGTCAATGAATCCTGCCGGTTCGCCGGACAGTGCGGCGTCAGTGGATCCAGCAGGTTCGCCAGGTGGTGCGGCGTCGCCGGGCTCCTCCGCCGGACCCTCGGGCCCAGGCCGCGCGGCCCCGTCGGACCGTCCCGCGCCGGCGGACCGAGGTGCCTCGCCGTCCGGCTCCTCGGCATCGGACGGTGCCGCCTCACCGGGCCGCACCGGCTCGTCGAGCCGCTCCTCCGAGTCGCCCGCGCCCGGGGGCCCCGTCTCCGCGTCGCCGTTCAAGCCGACCCGCACGCAGGCTGCCCGCCAGGCCGGGCCCGCCTCGCGCAGGGGCTGGTCCTCCGTCGCGCAGGAGTCCAGGGCGACCGGGCAGCGGGGATGGAACGTGCAGCCGGTCGGCAGGGCCGACGGGTCCGGGGGGTCGCCGGGCAGGCCGCGCGGGGCGAAGCGGGAGGACGGGTCGCCGATGCGGGGGAAGGCGGCGGACAGCGCACGGGCGTACGGATGCCGGGCGGACTCGTAGACCTGGCCGGCGGGGCCCTCCTCGACCACCCGGCCCGCGTACATCACCGCGAGCCGGTCGCAGGTGTCGGCGAGCACCGCCAGATCGTGACTGATCATGATGAGGCCCACGCCCTGGTCCGCGACCAGCTGCTCGATCAGGCGCAGGATCTGCGCCTGGATCATCACATCGAGCGCGGTGGTCGGCTCGTCCGCGATGATCAGCCGAGGGTCGCAGGCGAGCGCCATCGCGATCATCACCCGCTGCCGCTGGCCGCCGGACAGCTCGTGCGGGTAGGCCGACGCACGGGCCGCCGGAAGACCGACCTGCTCCAGCAGCTCCCCGGCCCGCTTCCGGGCCGCTGCCGGGGTCGCCCGGCCGTGCAGCAGGACCGGCTCGGCGATCTGGTCGCCGATGCGGTGCACCGGGTTGAGGGAGTGCATCGCCCCTTGGAAGACGATCGAGGCACCGGCCCAGCGCACCGCCCGGACCCGGCCCCACTTCATGGCCAGCACGTCCTCGCCGTCCAGCAGGATCTTCCCGCCGACCCGGGCGCCCGCCGGCAGCAGCCGCAGCAGCGCCAGCGCGAGCGTGGACTTGCCGCAGCCCGACTCGCCCGCGATCCCGAGCTTCCGGCCGGCCTCCAGCCGCAGGTCCACTCCGCGCACGGCCGCCGCGCCGCCCGCGTACGTCACCGTCAGGTCCCTGACGTCGAGCAGAGTCACCGCGACACCCCCAGCCTCGGGTTGAGGACCTGCTCCACGGCCCGCCCGCACAGCGTGAACGCCAGCGCCACCACGGCGATGGCGACACCCGGCGGCACCAGATACCACCAGTGACCGGAGCTCACCGCTCCCGCCTCCCGCGCGTCCTGCAGCAGCGCGCCCCAGGACACGACCGCCGGGTCACTGAGCCCGAGGAAGGCGAGCGTCGCCTCGGCGAGGATCGCCGTGGAGATGATCAGGGTGGTCTGCGCCAGCACCAGCGGCATCACATTGGGCAGCACATGCCGGGACATGATGTGCCAGTGGCCGCCGCCCAGCGCCCGCGCCCGCTCGATGTACGGCCGGGTCTCCACCGCCAGGGTCTGCGCGCGCACCAGCCGGGCGGTGGTCGGCCAGGTGGTCACCCCGATCGCCACGATGATGGTGAGCAGCGAGCGCGGCATCACCGTGGCCAGCGCGATCGCCAGCACCAGTGTGGGCATCACCAGGAACCAGTCGGTGATCCGCATCATGACCGTGGCGTACCAGCCCTTGAAGTGCCCCGCCGTCACCCCGATCAGCGTGCCGATCGCCACCGACAGCACCGCGGCGAGCAGCCCCACCAGAAGCGACACCCGCGCACCCCAGATCACCAGGCCGAGCAGGTTCCGCCCGAACCGGTCGGTGCCGAACGGGAATTCGGCGCTCGGCTCCTCCAGCGGTCCGCCGGGCGCGTCGGTCACGTTGTCGACGTCGGAGCCGACCAGCAGCGGAGCGGTCAGCGCCAGCAGCGCGAACAGCAGCAGTGCGCCCAGGCCGAAGAGCCCCGCCCGGTGCGTGCGGTACTGGCGCCAGAAGCGCGCGGCCGAGGCCCGGCGCCGCCGCCAGGCGAGCGCCCGCGGCCGTACGGCCACGGAAACCTGCTCGGCCCGCTCCTTCGTCGTGCCGTTCTCGGTCGTCGTCATCGGCCCACCCGGGGGTCGAGCAGCGGATAGATCAGATCGGCCAGGGTGTTCATCACGATCACCGCGGCGGCGAACACGAAGAACAGCCCCTGCACCAGCGGCAGATCGGGCACGCTGAGCGCCTGGTAGAACAGCCCGCCGAGGCCCGGCCAGGAGAACACCGTCTCCACCAGGATCACCCCGGCCACCGTGCGGCCCAGGTTGATGAAGATCAGCGTCACGGTCGGCAGCAGCGCGTTCGGCACCGCGTGGCGCCGCCGCACGAGGTCGTCGCGCAGCCCCTTGGCGCGGGCGGTGGTCAGATAGTCGCTGCCCATCTCGTCCAGCAGCGCCGACCGGGTCACCAGCAGCGTCTGCCCGTACTCGACGGCCACCAGCGTCACCACCGGCAGGATCAGATGGTGGGCCACGTCCAGGACGTAGGCGAAGCCCTCCTCGCCACCCGACTCCATGCCCCCGGTGGGGAAGAGCCCCGGCAGCGGCCCGACCCCCACCGACAGCGTGACGATCAGCAGCAGCCCCAGCCAGAACGACGGGACCGAGTACAGAGTCAGCGCCAGGCCGGTGTTGAGCCGGTCCCCGAGCCGCCCGTGCCGCCACGCCGACCGCGTCCCCAGGAAGATCCCCAGCAGGGTGTAGAGCACGAACGCCGTGCCGGTGAGCAGCAGGGTGTTCGGCAACGCCTCGGTGATCTTGTCGATCACCGGGGCGTTGAACTGGTACGAGGTCCCCAGATCGCCGGTGAGGGCCTTGCCGCAGTAGTCGGTGAACTGCTGCCACAGCGGCAGATCCAGCCCGAACTGCTCGCGGTAGTTGGCCAGTTGCTCGGCCGAGACCTGCCGCCCGCCGGTCATGAACTTCACCGGGTCGCCGGGGATCAGCCGGAACAGGAAGAAGCTGGTGACGAGCACGGCGAGCAGCGACACCGCCGCGCCCGCCAGCTTGCCCGCCACATACCGCAGATACGCGGTGGTGGTGCGGGCCCGCGGCCCGCGGGGCGCCGCCGGCCCGTCCGTCACCGGACCGGCGGCACCCGGCTTCTCGATCGGTGCGGACGCCGCATCGGCGGTCATCGGCACCCCCGCACGCTACTCACGGTCATCGGCCGTCGCCCGGCGCCGCATCGCGAGGAACACACCCAGCCCGGCGAGGACGACGACACCCGCCACGATCCCGATGACCACCCCGGCCGAGGAGGAGCCGTCCGAGGAGTCGCCGGAGTCCGCCGGCACCGCCGACCACCAGCTCCAGTAGCCGTCCTGGCCGTAGATGTTGCCCGCCTTCGCCGGCATGGTGGTGATCGACTTGATCTGGTCGGTGCGGTACGCCTCGACCGCGTTCGGATACGCCATGACGTTCATGTACCCGAGGTCGTACAGCCGCGACTCCATCTGCTTGACGATGTCCGCCCGTTTGGCCGGGTCGTACTCGGCGAGCTGCTTGGCGTAGAGCTCGTCGTACTTCTTGTCGCAGATGAAGTTGTCGGTCGCGCCGGTGTCCTTGGGCGTGGCGGGCAGCGCGGCGCAGGTGTGGATCGACAGCACGAAGTCGGGGTCCGGGTTGACCGACCAGCCGTCGAAGGCCAGGTCGTACTCACCGGCCAGCCAGGGATCGGTCACATTGTCCAGGCACTTGAGGGTGACCCCGATGCCGAGCTTGCCCCACCACTCCTGCAGGTACTTGCCGATCGCCTTGTCGTTTGGGTCGGTGGCGTGGCACAGCACCCGGTAGTTGATCGGCTTGCCGTCCTTGCCGACCCGCTTGCCGTCCCCGTTCTTCTTGAGGCCGGCCTGGTCGAGCATCCGGGCCGCCTCCTCCGGGTCGTACGTCAGCTCCTGGTCGGGCGACGGCTTCCAGAAGTACTGCGAGAAACGCGGCGGGATGTAGCCCGCGCCCTCCACGGCGTGGCCCTGGAACACCTTGTCGATGATGGCCTTGCGGTCCACCGCCTTGAACAGGGCGTTGCGCACCCGCTGGTCGAGCAGCGAGGGGTGCCCGTCACCCATCTTCTCGCCGTTCTTCGCCTTGGCACCCGGGTTGGTGGCCAGCGCGTAGAAGCGGCGGCCCGGCGCGTCGTTGACGTGGATGTTCTTCTCGCCCTTCAGCGAGGCCGCCTGAGCGGGCGTCAGCGACGGCGAGCCGGCGACGAACGACACCTCGCCCTTGCGCAGCGCCGACACCGCCGCGTCCTGGTCCTTGTAGTAGCGGAAGACCAGCTCGTCGAACTTCGGCGCACCGCGCCAGAAGTCCTTGTTGGCCTTCATCCGCACATAGCTGTCCGGCTTGTAGTCGGTGAGGATGAACGGCCCGTTGCCGACGACGGGGAAGTCCTTGTCATTGTTGAACTTCGAGAAGTCGTCGACCTTCTCCCACACATGCTTGGGCACGATCGGCACGTCCAGCGCCGTCATCGTGGCCTGCGGCTTCTTCAGCTTGATGACCAGCTTGGTCGGGCTGGGCGCGGTGACCTTCTCGAAGTTGCCGACGAAGCTGCCGTTGGCGGTGGCCGCGCCCTCGTCGGTCATCATCTTGTTGAACGTCCAGGCCGCGTCCTCGGCGGTGGCCTGCTTGCCGTCCGACCACTTGGAGTTGGAGCGGATCGTGTACGTCCAGGTCAGCTTGTCCGGGGAGGACTCCCACTTGGTGGCCAGACCCGGGATGACGTGGTTGTCCTTGGGGTCGTAGTTGGTCAGGTACTCGTAGGTGAGCCGGTGGATGCTCGTGCTGAGCAGCCGCACCGCCAGGAACGGGCTGAGCGAGTCGACGCTCTGCGCCACCGCGACCGTCAGCACCTTCTTGCCGTCGTCGGCCGCACGGGCCTGCTCCGGCGCCGGGTTGAGCGGGGTCGCGAGCCCGGCGGTGAGGGTGAGTGCGGCGGCGCCGGCCGCCGCGACGAGCCGGATGCGGCCGGGGGTGCGCCCCGAGCGCCGTTGATCGCCACGATCGTTCGTGTTCATAGGGTCGCTGACCTCGCGTCATCGCTCGCACGGATGGGACGGGTTGATCAGATGAGTGTTGAGTGTGTCTATCAGCGCCATCTGAAGGCGTCAACGGCGTGCGCACCCCATGTGGCCTGCGGAAATAACGAATTGGCGAGCTTTTGACGCCCATTGGTCGAGACCACTGACGCGTCCCTGGCCAGGGGGTGGCGGCCGATTTCCGCCCATCCGCGCGGAGGGTCCCGTACATGACGATCGGCCCCTCGAGAGGGGCCGATCATGTGATGTACCGATGTGTGTGATTGACGCCGGGCGGGCCGCCCCCGCGCGCGCCGCCGCTACTGCTGCGGCGGGGGCGGCGGCGTCTGCGGTGCCTGACCCGGCTGCTGCGGATAGGGCTGCTGGGCCGGCGGCTGCTGCGGGTAACCCTGCCCCGGCTGGGGCTGGGCCTGCGGGGGCACCCCCGGCTGCTGCGGCTGCTGCGGGTACGGGCCGGGCTGGCCGGGACCGGGCTGGCCCGGGTACGGGGGCTGGCCCTGCGCCGGGGGCTGTCCGGGAACCGGCTGGCCCGGGACCGGCGGCTGGCCGCCGGGGAGGGGCTGACCGGGCATCGGCTGACCGGGCACGGGCTGGCCGGGGAGCGGCTGGCCCGGCAGCGGCGGGGCGGCGACCGGCGGCGGGTTGCCGTCGGAGGTCCACAGCCCGTGCGACTGCTGATGCCGCACGAAGTCCTCGGCCACCATGGCCGCGAGGTTGAAGTACGCCTCCCGCACCTTCGGCCGCATCATGTCGAGGTCGACCTCCGCACCGGCGGCCAGATGCTCGTCGAACGGCACCACGACCACGCCCCGGCACCGCGTCTCGAAGTGCGACACGATGTCCTCGACCTTGATCATCTTGCCGGTCTCGCGCACCCCGGAGATGACGGTGATCGACCGCGAGACCAGTTCCGCGTAACCGTGCGCCGACAGCCAGTCCAGCGTCGTACTGGCGCTGCTCGCACCGTCCACGGACGGCGTGGAGATGATGATGAGCTGGTCGGCGAGGTCCAGCACCCCGCGCATGGCGCTGTACAGCAGACCCGTGCCGGAGTCGGTCAGGATGATCGGGTACTGCTTGCCGAGCACGTCGATCGCGCGCCGGTAGTCCTCGTCATTGAACGTGGTGGACACGGCCGGGTCCACGTCATTGGCGATGATCTCCAGCCCCGACGGCGCCTGCGAGGTGAACCGCCGGATGTCCATGTAGGAGTTGAGGTACGGGATCGCCTGGACGAGGTCACGGATCGTCGCTCCGGTCTCCCGCCGCACGCGGCGGCCGAGGGTACCGGCGTCCGGGTTCGCGTCGATCGCCAGGATCTTGTCCTGCCGCTCCGAGGCGAGCGTCGCACCGAGCGCGGTGGTGGTCGTCGTCTTGCCCACACCGCCCTTGAGGCTGATCACGGCGATGCGGTAGCAGGACAGCACCGGCGTGCGGATCAGCTCCAGCTTCCGCTGCCGCTCGGCCTCCTCCTTCTTGCCGCCGAGCTTGAAGCGCGAGCCGCCGACCGGACGGCTGCTCTTCGCCTTCTGCTTCTTGCTGTTCAGCAGCCGGTCCGACGACAGCTCCACCGCGGCCGTGTAACCGAGCGGTGTCGCCTGCGGGTTGGTCGGCTGCCGCTGATCGTGCTGCATCGGCTGCGGCCAGGCGGCCCCGAGCCGGGGGTCGACGGGCGGCTGCGGCTGTCCCTGCGGCGGCACACCGGGCTGCGGCTGGGGCGGCACGGGCGCACCAGGCTGCGGCGCCGGCGGCTGTGCCTGCGGCGCGGGCTGCTGGAGCGGGAAGCCGTAGCCGTTGCCGGGACCGGCCGCGGGCGCACCGGGCGTACCGGGCTGCGGGAAGCCGTAACCGGCCGGCGGATAGGGCTGCTGGGCCGGCGGCTGCTGCGGGGCCTGTGCCTCCGGCTGCGGGCTGGGCTGCTGCGCGGGCGCCTGCGCCTGCGGCGCCTCAGGCCCCTGGGCCGCCGCCGGCTTCGGGAAGCCGTAGCCGCCCTGGGCGCCCGGCGCGGGGGAGGAGCCCGGCTGCGGGAAGCCGTAACCGGCCGGCGGCTGCACCGCGGTCGCAGGCGGCGGCTGGGCACCCGGCGTGTTCCACGGCGCCGACGCCGGCTGCGGAGCCTGCGGCTGGACGGGCGGCTGCTGCGTCGAGGCGGCGGACTGGTCCTGGGCAGCGGCGGGCTGCTGCGGCTGAGGCTGCTGCGCGGGCGCCTGCGGAGGCATACCCGGCTGCTGTCCCTGCGGGGCGGGCGGCTGCTGCGGGTAGCCGTACCCACCGGGCTGCGCTGGGGGCTGAGCGGGCCACTGCGCCGCGGGCGGCGGGGCGGCCGGGTAGCCGGGCGGCACCGGCGGTGCGCCCTGCGGCACCGGGGGAGTCCAGGCGGGCGGGGCGGCGTCCTGCGGCCCCTCGCCGCCGGGCGCGTCGGAGGACGCGGCGGCGTCCGCCGGCTTGGCGTCCTGGGGCTCGGGTCCGGCCGCTGCGGCATCGGCCGGTGCCACAGCGGCGGACGTGGCATCGGCCGGCACCGCGTCTGCGGGTACCGCGTCCGCGGGTGCGGCGTCCTCGGGCACGGCGTCCTGAGGCTCGTCCTCGCGCGCCGCGTCCTCGGGCTCGGCCGGCCCGGCCACTGCCTCCTCGGCGCTCTCGGCGGCCGCGGCCTCCTCCTGGGAGGCATCCGCCTCCGCTGCCCCGCCGCCCTCGGACTCGGCCCCGGACTCGGCCTCGGACTCGACTTCCGCTTCCGGCTCCTCCGGCCGGCTCTCCGCGTCTGCGTCGTCCACGGAGTCCGCCCCCGCTTTCGGGGCGTCCTCCGCCGAGGCTTCCGTCTCACCGGAGCCCTCGTCGTCCCGCTCCGCCTCGGCCGCCGGGGCCTCCGGGTCCTCGCCACCGACGTCAGCGGTCGCGGCGTCCGCATCGCCGTGCTCGGCCTCGACCTCGGTCTCGCCCCGGCCCTCGCCCGGAACGCCGGCGTCCTCGGCCTCACCGTCCCCGGACGGGCTCTCCTCGCCCGCCGCCTCGGTGTCCCGCCGCGCGAACTCCCGCTTCAGCGCGGCGGCGGAGAACCGGATCGTGGCACCGCTCTCCAGGTCACCGTTGCCGGGATCGGTCACCCCGGGCTCGGCCCCGGCGACCGGTGCCTCCGGCGCCGACGGGGACGACGAAGACCCCCCGTTCATCTGACCCTCCCCCTGCGGCTGCTGCGGTTCGAACCCCACCGGCAGCTTGGGCACGACCCCCGGCACCCCGGGAGGCGGCACGGGCGGAGTGAAGGGTGCACCGGAAGCAGGCGCGGGCGCGGGCGGGGCAAAAGGCGCCCCCGGCGCCGGATTCACGGAGGGCTCCGGAGAACCCACCGCGGGCGGCGGCGTCAGCCCCGGAACGGGCGGCACCGGAGAAGCAGGCTCAGCGCTGACCGAAGGCGACCCGTCGGTATCGGCAGCAGGCTCGGAAGGCGCTGCGGACACGGAATCCGAAGCCTCCCCCGTAGCAGAGGCGGACGAGCCCTCCGACGCCGACGATCCCGAGGCGTTCTGCGTGTACCAGGCCGGCGGCGCGTAGTCGATGGTGAACTCGCCCGTCGCCTCGACGGCGGACTCCGCGTCGGGCTGGTCATCGCCGGGTGTCGCCCAGCCCCCGCGGATCCCGTCCCGATCGCTGCTCACAGTTCCTCCTGGTGTGGTCGAGCACCCGCACGCCGCGCTGTGCGACCAGCATCTTGTCGTCGCCGGAAGTTGTTCGAGGTTGCCGCGTGGTCGTCTCGTCCGATTGCAGGACCGACCACGCCCGATCCCACCCTAGTCACCACTTCAGGCCCACCGGCAGGCCCGTCACAGCCCCAGCACAGCTCCGTGAACAGCCACCGACCTCGCCAACACCCCACCGCCGCCGGGCACAAGACGTAAGAGAACCGGACAAGAACCGGCATACCGCACCCAACTTCGGGCGTTTTACGGCGCTTTGCCGTCAGTCCAGTTCGCGCAGTGCGCGCTCGCGCGCGCCGGAAGAGGCGTCGAGGGATTCCTTCCGCAGCGACCTGCGCACCGTGGGGTCGAGCCCCACGGCCTTCCCCCGGACGCCGGCCATGACGGGCTCTGCTCCTCGAGCGAGGCGCGCTGGCCGAGCAGCATCCGCCGCCGGGTGCCGACGAGATGGTTCACCGGGTCCTTCGCACGGGCCGGAGGCTCACCGGCGTTCCTCGTCAGGCCCTTGATGACGTCGTGGTCCCACTGGGCCGCGTCCTCCCCCACGCTGTCGTGCCCGACATCGGCGGCCACGGCGTCCCGCACGCCGAGAGTGCGGGCGTTCCGCGTCGCGGCGGCACCCAGCCGGGTGTCACCGGCGCCGGGCTCCGCCGCGACAAGGCTCTCTGCCGCTCGGCGGGTTGCCGCCTGCCGCGAGCGCGGCACGGATGCGCTCGTTCCGCAGCAGGCCCTCGCATCCTCCGTCGCCGCCCTCCGGCCCGAACAGGGACCACGCTCCCGCACCGCCGGCGGCACGTCGCACATCACCGCCGCCGTCACGGCGGCGAGTCGCCGGCGCCGGGAAGCCGGTGACGCCGTACCGGCTCGTCCTCACTGGGGGCCTGCTCACTGGGGGTCCTGGCGTTCGCCCGGCATCGCGGTACGAGCCGGACATGCGTCGCCCGGGAGGCCGATGCGGCCTCCCGGGCGTGTGCGGCGGTCGCTCGGATCAGGAGTTCTGCGACGAACCCTCCGGCGCCTCCTGCGGCGCAGCCTCCGACGAGTCGCCCGGTGGCTTCAGATCGAACTCGCCGTCCCGCGCCCCCAGCACGAAGGCCCGCCACTCCGCCTCCGTGTAGCGCAGCACCGTGTCGTGGTCGAGCGAGGACCGCATGGCCACCGCGCCGCCGGGCAGGTACGCGATCTCCACCCGTTCCTCGTCCGGGGAGGTGCCGGGCGGGCCGTGCCACTCGACGCCGGAGATGTCGAGGGCGTACAGCTCGTCTCTCTCCCGCTCCTTGCGCGCCTTGATCTCCTCAGCTGTCTCCGCCATGCCGCAGCGACCCCTTCCCGACGTACCCGGGTACCTCATGTACCCGGCCGTACCGATCGTCCGAGCGTCACCCTAGTGGCGGTGCCCGTCCCACCTGGGCGGTTTTGCCGAGCTGGTGACCAGGCGGCAAGAAGGGCCCCCGCCGCCTGGTACCCTGAGTGACGGCCGTTTGTGTACGCACCACCGGAGCGCAGGCTCTGGAGGTCGCGCCCAGCGGATCCCCGCCTTCCGAGTCATGGAAGCTCCCCCGAGAAGCAGACCGGGGGCACTCGGTGGCCACTCACAGATTACGAGGAGTACGAGTGTCGCTCGACGCCGCCACGAAGAAGCAGATCATCGCCGAGTTCGCGACCAAGGAGGGTGACACCGGCTCCCCCGAGGTCCAGGTCGCTCTCCTGTCCCGTCGGATCTCCGACCTGACGGAGCACCTCAAGACCCACAAGCACGACCACCACTCTCGTCGTGGTCTGCTGATCCTGGTCGGTCAGCGCCGCCGGCTGCTGCAGTACCTGGCCAAGAAGGACATCCAGCGCTTCCGCGCGCTGGTCGACCGCCTGGGCATCCGCCGCGGTGCGGCGGGCGCCAAGTAGGACGCCGTGAAGGGAGCGGTTCCCTGAACCAGGGGGCCGCTCCCTTTGCTGTACGGCAGTGCGGCCGCGGCTGTACCGCTGTACGTGCGCAGTGTCACCGCTCCTTTGTAGTGTGGTAGCACAACGCACAAAGCAAGACGGACGACACCGCACGATCCAAGAACTTCAAGAACTTCAAGCACTTCAAGCACTTCAAGCATGAGGAGAGGCGCACCCAGCCGCCGCCGGTCCTCGGTAGTGGCCCCCGGGGAATCGACCCCGGGTGCTTCGATCGAAGACCGGCCCGCACATACGGCGCGCTTCTCCGCACTCGTCCCCCTGCCACGCGGGCAGACGGGACGAAAGACGACAAAGTAACGGAGAAACCGCTAGTGGAGAACGAGACCCACTACGCCGAGGCCGTCATCGACAACGGCTCCTTCGGCACCCGCACCGTTCGCTTCGAGACGGGTCGCCTGGCCAAGCAGGCCGCCGGCTCCGCCGTCGCGTACCTGGACGACGACACCATGGTGCTGTCGGCCACCACCGCGTCCAAGAACCCCAAGGACCAGCTCGACTTCTTCCCGCTCACGGTGGACGTCGAGGAGCGGATGTACGCCGCCGGCAAGATCCCCGGCTCGTTCTTCCGCCGTGAGGGCCGGCCCTCCGAGGACGCCATCCTCACCTGCCGCCTGATCGACCGCCCGCTGCGCCCCTCCTTCAAGAAGGGCCTGCGCAACGAGATCCAGATCGTCGCCACGGTGATGGCGCTCAACCCCGACCACCTGTACGACGTGGTGGCGATCAACGCCGCCTCCGCGTCCACGCAGCTGGCCGGCCTGCCCTTCTCCGGCCCGATCGGCGGCGTCCGCGTCGCGCTGATCCGCGGCCAGTGGGTGGCCTTCCCGACGCACTCCGAGCTCGAGGAGGCCGTCTTCGACATGGTCGTCGCGGGCCGCACCCTGGAGGACGGCGACGTCGCGATCATGATGGTCGAGGCCGAGGCCACCGACAAGACGATCAAGCTCATCGAGGGCGGCGCCGAGGCGCCCACCGAGGAGGTCGTCGCCGCCGGTCTGGAGGCCGCCAAGCCCTTCATCCGGGTCCTCTGCAAGGCCCAGTCGGACCTCGCCGCCAAGGCCGCCAAGCCGGTCGCCGAGTTCCCGATCTTCCTCGACTACCAGGACGACGTCCTGGAGGCCCTGACCGCCGCCGTCAAGCCCGAGCTCGCCCAGGCGCTCACCATCGCCGGCAAGCAGGAGCGCGAGGCCGAGCTGGACCGCGTCAAGCAGCTCGCCGCCGAGAAGCTCCTGCCGGAGTTCGAGGGCCGCGAGAAGGAGATCTCCGCCGCGTACCGCGCGCTCACCAAGCAGCTGGTCCGCGAGCGCGTGATCAAGGAGAAGAAGCGCATCGACGGCCGCGGTGTCACCGACATCCGCACCCTGGCCGCCGAGGTCGAGGCCATCCCGCGGGTCCACGGCTCGGCGCTGTTCGAGCGCGGCGAGACCCAGATCCTGGGCGTCACCACGCTGAACATGCTGCGCATGGAGCAGCAGCTGGACACCCTCTCGCCGGTGACCCGCAAGCGCTACATGCACAACTACAACTTCCCGCCGTACTCCACCGGCGAGACCGGCCGCGTCGGCTCCCCGAAGCGCCGCGAGATCGGCCACGGCGCCCTCGCCGAGCGCGCTCTGCTCCCGGTCCTGCCGAGCCGCGAGGAGTTCCCCTACGCGATCCGCCAGGTGTCCGAGGCCCTCGGCTCCAACGGCTCGACGTCCATGGGCTCCGTCTGCGCCTCCACCATGTCGCTGCTGAACGCCGGTGTGCCGCTGAAGGCCCCCGTCGCCGGTATCGCCATGGGCCTGATCTCCCAGGAGATCGACGGCGAGACACACTACGTCACCCTCACCGACATCCTCGGTGCGGAGGACGCCTTCGGCGACATGGACTTCAAGGTGGCCGGCACCAAGGAGTTCGTCACCGCCCTCCAGCTCGACACCAAGCTGGACGGCATCCCGGCCTCCGTCCTGGCCGCCGCCCTCAAGCAGGCCCGGGACGCCCGCCTCCACATCCTCGACGTGATGATGGAAGCGATCGACCGGCCGGACGAGATGTCCCCCAACGCGCCGCGGATCATCACCGTGAAGATCCCGGTCGACAAGATCGGCGAGGTCATCGGCCCCAAGGGCAAGATGATCAACCAGATCCAGGAGGACACCGGCGCCGAGATCACCATCGAGGACGACGGCACCATCTACATCGGCGCCGCCGACGGCCCCTCCGCCGAGGCCGCCCGCGCCACCATCAACGGCATCGCCAACCCGACGATGCCCGAGGTCGGCGAGCGCTACCTGGGCACGGTCGTCAAGACCACCACCTTCGGTGCGTTCGTCTCCCTGCTGCCCGGCAAGGACGGTCTGCTGCACATCTCGCAGATCCGCAAGCTGGCCGGCGGCAAGCGCGTGGAGAACGTCGAGGACGTCCTCGGCGTGGGCCAGAAGGTCCAGGTCGAGATCGCCGAGATCGACTCCCGCGGCAAGCTCTCCCTGATCCCCGTGCTCGAGGGCGAGAACTCCGACGAGAACAAGGACGACGCCGCCAAGTGACGTCCCGTGGCTTCAAGGCGACGGCCCGCACCTCCTCGGAGGCGCGGGCCGTCGCCCGTACCCAAACGCTCATCAAGGGCGAGAACGGCATCGGCACGGTCCGCAAGACCACCCTCCCCGGCGGCCTGCGCGTCGTCACCGAGACCCAGCCCACCGTCCGCTCCGCCACCTTCGGCATCTGGGCGCACGTCGGCTCCCGCGACGAGACCCCCGCGCTGAACGGCGCCACCCACTACCTGGAGCACCTGCTCTTCAAGGGCACCGCACGCCGCTCCGCCCTGGAGATCTCCTCCGCCCTCGACGCGGTCGGCGGCGAGATGAACGCGTTCACCGCCAAGGAGTACACGTGCTACTACGCACGCGTGCTCGACAGCGACCTGCCGCTCGCCATCGACGTGGTGTGCGACATGCTCACCGGCTCGCTGATCCGCCAGGAGGACGTGGACGTCGAGCGCGGCGCCATCCTCGAAGAGATCGCCATGACCGAGGACGACCCGGGCGACTGTGTGCACGACCTGTTCGCGCACACCATGTTCGGCGACAACCCCCTCGGCCGCCCCGTCCTCGGCACCGTCGACACGGTCAACGCCCTCACCGCCGAGCGCATCCGCCGCTTCTACAAGAAGCACTACGACCCCACCCACCTGGTCGTCGCCTGCGCCGGCAACATCGACCACAACAAGGTCGTACGCCAGGTCCGCGCCGCCTTCGAGAAGGCGGGCGCCCTCAAGGACCCTGGCGCCCAGCCGGTCGCCCCGCGCGGCGGCACCCGCGCCCTGCGCACCGCCGGACGCGTCGAGGTGGTCGACCGCAGCACCGAGCAGGCGCACATCGTGCTCGGCATGCCCGGCCTGGCCCGCACCGACGAGCGCCGCTGGGCCCTCGGCGTGCTGAACACCGCCCTCGGCGGCGGCATGTCCTCCCGCCTCTTCCAGGAGGTCCGGGAGAAGCGCGGCCTCGCCTACAGCGTGTACTCCTACACCTCCGGCTTCGCCGACTGCGGCCTGTTCGGCGTGTACGCGGGCTGCAGGCCCTCCCAGGTGCACGACGTGCTGAAGATCTGCCGCGACGAACTCGACCAGGTCGCCGAGCACGGACTGCCGGACGACGAGATCGAGCGCGCCATCGGCCAGCTCCAGGGCTCCACCGTCCTCGGCCTGGAAGACACCGGCGCCCTGATGAACCGCATCGGCAAGAGCGAGCTGTGCTGGGGCGAGCAGATGTCGGTCGACGACATGCTGGGCCGGATAGCGTCGGTCACCCCGGACGACGTGCGCTCGGTCGCCCGCGACATCCTGGGACGGCGGCCCTCCCTGTCGGTCATCGGCCCGCTGAAGGACAAGCAGGCCGCCCGCCTGCACGAAGCCGTCGCCTGACCCACCCCCGGCAATCCCTCGGCAATCCCCTCCGGTAAGGAAGCAACACAGATGAGCAAGCTGCGCGTGGCGGTCCTCGGTGCCAAGGGCCGGATCGGATCCGAGGCGGTCAAGGCGATCGAGGCCGCCGAGGACATGGAACTGGTCGCCGCCCTCGGCCGGGGCGACAAGCTGGAGACGCTCGTCGAGTCCGGCGCCCAGGTCGCCGTGGAGCTGACCACGCCCGCCTCGGTCATGGGCAACCTCGACTTCTGCGTGCGGCACAACATCCACGCGGTCGTCGGCACCACCGGCTGGACCGAGGAACGCCTCGCCCAGCTCAAGGGCTGGCTGGAGCGGTCCCCTGAGACGGGCGTGCTGATCGCGCCCAACTTCTCCATCGGCGCCGTCCTGACCATGAAGTTCGCGCAGATCGCCGCCCCGCTGTTCGAGTCCGTCGAGGTCGTCGAGCTGCACCACCCGAACAAGGCCGACGCCCCCTCCGGCACCGCCACCCGCACCGCCCAGCTCATCGCCGAGGCCCGCCGCGCCGCCGGCTCCGCGCCCGCCCCGGACGCCACGGTCACCGCCCTGGACGGGGCCCGCGGCGCCGACGTCGACGGCGTCCCGGTGCACGCGGTCCGCCTGCGCGGCCTGCTGGCCCACCAGGAGGTCCTGCTCGGCGGCGAGGGCGAGACCCTCACCATCCGCCACGACTCCCTGCACCACAGCAGCTTCATGCCGGGCATCCTGCTCGGCGTCCGCCGCGTGATCAGCACCCCGGGCCTGACCTTCGGCCTGGAGCACTTCCTCGACCTGAACTGAGCCCCATCCCCGCCATGCGCGCCAAGATCTCCTACGCCCTCACGGCTGCCGTCCTGGTCGTCTACTTCGTCCTGGTCGGCAGCCGGGGCGTGCTCCTCATCGAGGCCGGCACGCCCGTCACCGTCGCCTTCGGCATCGCGGTCCTGATCCTGCCGGTGATCGGGGTGTGGTTCCTGTGGAAGAACACCCAGTTCGTCCGGCAGGCCAACCGCCTCGCCGCCCAGCTCGAGGCCGAGGGCGGACTGCCCGTCGACGAGCTGAAGCGCCTGCCCAGCGGGCGCATCGACCGCGACTCGGCCGACGAGGTCTTCGCCCGCCGCAAGGCCGAGACCGAGGCCGCCCCCGACGACTGGCGCAGCTGGTTCCGGCTCGCCGTCGCCTACCACGACGCCCGCGACACCCCGCGCGCCCGCAAGGCCATGCAGCGCGCCATCGCCCTGCACCGGCACAGCACCTCCCGGTGAGCCATGGCGCCATGCTGTGAGGGATGGCGCCGCGCACCGGGCTCCTCACACCCGGCGGTACTCCTCCGCCCACGCCTCCACCGTGTCGGCCGCCCGGTCGAAGGCGAGGTCACGCCCCAGGAAGTCGGCGTTGTGCGTGGTCAGCAGCGGCGGCACCGCCTCCGCCTGCCCGCGCCGCGCCAGCAGCAGCGCCTGACCCTGCACCATCCGGGGCAGCCCCAGCAGCCGCACCGGCTGCTGCACCGTGCGCACCGAGCCGACCTGCTCCCACGGCACCGTGCGCGTGGTGAAGAACAGCACCTGCCGCAGGCCCCGGGCGCTCACCCACACGCCCATCCGCAGCAGCCGCAGCGCACCGGCGATGACGACCAGCGCCAGCCCGAAGACCACCCCGGCCGACGACACCGACGCCGTCGCCGCGATGATCACCGCGGAGAACAGCACGAACGAGGCGAGCAGCAGCAACACCGCCGCCGTCCCCACCCGCCAGGGGCCCGGACGGTAGGGGCGCCGCCAGCGGTCACGGTCCTCATAGGGCAGCGGGACATCGTCCGCGGTGTCGAGATCGGCCGTCAGAAAGGGCAGGGGCACGGCGGGTCCTCACTAGATCCATGTGATTGCTGTGCCCGGTGAGGCTACCGATACGTTTCCTCGCTCACCAGCAGCCACCGCCCGGACCATGGCCCTTCCGTGGGTAAAGTGACGGCGCACAGGACCAGACGGGAAGGCCCCTCACACCGTGAACCCCGACGCAGACTTCAAGATCGAGTTCCGTAGCGACGTCACCGTTGAGCTGGTCAAACACAGCGCGGCGGACTCCGACGTACTGTTCGCGGCCCGTGTGTCCACGATCGGGGAGCAGTCCCTGGACGAGCTGCAGAAGGACCCGGAGCGCTCCAAGGGCCTGATCAACTACCTGATGCGGGACCGGCACGGCAGCCCGTTCGAGCACAACTCGATGACCTTCTTCATCAGCGCCCCGATCTTCGTCTTCCGCGAGTTCATGCGGCACCGGGTCGGCTGGTCGTACAACGAGGAGTCGGGCCGCTACCGGGAGCTCCAGCCGGTCTTCTACGTCCCGGACAGCTCCCGCAAACTGGTCCAGGAGGGCCGGCCCGGCAAGTACCGCTTCGTCGAGGGCACCCCCGAGCAGCACCGGCTGGTCACCGAGTCCATGGAGGAGTCGTACCGCCAGGCCTACCGCACCTACCAGGAGATGCTCGCCGCCGGCATCGCCCGTGAGGTCGCCCGCTCGGTGCTCCCCGTCGGCCTGTACTCCACGATGTACGCCACCTGCAACGCCCGCTCGCTGATGCACTTCCTCGGCCTGCGCACCCAGCACGAGCTGGCCAAGGTGCCGTCCTTCCCGCAGCGGGAGATCGAGATGGTCGGCGAGAAGATGGAGGCCGAGTGGGCCCGGCTCATGCCGCTCACCTACGCCGCCTTCAACGCCAACGGACGCGTCGCCCCGTAACCCGGGTTGCCCGGCGACGTTCCCCACACCGGCACACATGTACGGATCAGCCCTGCGAAGTGTCCGTATTGCGGCACATGGCGAAGTTTCCTAGCCTGATCAAACGGACCCGGTACTGCCTGAACCCCCGAGCAGGCAGTACCGGGCTCCCCATATGCACCACCTTGTCGCCCGCCCCGAGGGCAGACCCGGTCCTGAGCAACGAGTAGCGTGTTACCCATGGCTCCGACCTCCACTCCGCAGACCCCCTTCGGGCGGGTCCTCACCGCCATGGTCACGCCCTTCACGGCGGACGGCGCACTCGACCTCGACGGCGCACAGCGGCTCGCCACCCACCTGGTGGACGCAGGCAACGACGGCCTGATCATCAACGGCACCACCGGCGAGTCCCCCACCACCAGCGACGCGGAGAAAAGGGATCTCGTACGGGCGGTACTGGAGGCCGTCGGCGACCGCGCCCACGTGGTGGCCGGAGTCGGCACCAACGACACCCACCACAGCATCGAGCTGGCCCGCACCGCCGAGCGCACCGGCGCCCACGGCCTGCTGGTCGTCACGCCGTACTACAACAAGCCCCCGCAGGAGGGCCTGTACCGGCACTTCACGGCCATCGCCGACGCCACCGGGCTGCCCGTCATGCTCTACGACATCCCCGGCCGCAGCGGCGTCCCGATCAACACCGAGACGATCGTCCGGCTCGCCGAGCACCCGAGGATCGTCGCCAACAAGGACGCCAAGGGCGACCTCGGCCGCGCCAGCTGGGCCATCGCCCGCTCCGGCCTCGCCTGGTACTCCGGCGACGACATGCTCAACCTGCCCCTGCTCTCCGTGGGCGCGGTCGGCTTCGTCTCCGTCGTCGGCCACCTGGTCACCGCCGAGCTGCGCGCCCTGGTCGAGGCGTACACCTCCGGCGACGTCCAGAAGGCCACCGAGATCCACCAGAAGCTGCTCCCGGTCTACACGGGCATGTTCCGCACCCAGGGCGTGATGACCACCAAGGCGGCCCTCGCCCTGAAGGGCCTGCCCGCCGGCCCACTGCGTCCCCCCATGGCCGAGTGCACGCCGGAGGAGATCGAGCAGCTCAAGATCGATCTTGCCGCCGGCGGGGTACAGCTTTAAACAACAGACTTCGCGCGACCGCTCGCGCACCGGACTCCACAACTGAATAGGCGGGCCACCGGTGCCCGCACCCCATACGACAACTGCTTCTGCACGAACGTCACGCGCGCCACGTGCCCCACCGGTACGTGGCGCGCGTGGTTGAGGAGAGTCTTTTGAGTCATCCGCATCCTGAACTCGGCCCGCCCCCGCCGCTGGCCGACGGCGCACTGCGCGTCACCCCACTCGGCGGCCTGGGCGAGATCGGCCGGAACATGACGGTCTTCGAGTACGGCGGCCGCCTGCTGATCGTCGACTGCGGAGTGCTCTTCCCCGAGGAGGAGCAGCCCGGAATCGACCTGATCCTGCCGGACTTCTCGTCCATCCGGGACCGTCTCGACGACATCGAGGGGATCGTCCTCACCCACGGCCACGAGGACCACATCGGCGGCGTCCCGTTCCTGCTGCGCGAGAAGCCGGACATCCCGCTGATCGGCTCCAAGCTGACCCTCGCTCTGATCGAGGCCAAGCTCCAGGAGCACCGCATCCGTCCCTACACCCTGGAGGTGGCGGAGGGACACCGCGAGCGCATCGGCCCCTTCGACTGCGAGTTCATCGCGGTCAACCACTCCATCCCGGACGCGCTCGCCGTCGCCGTGCGCACCCCCGCGGGCATGGTCGTCCACACCGGCGACTTCAAGATGGACCAGCTGCCGCTGGACAACCGCCTCACGGATCTACACGCGTTCGCGCGGCTGAGCGAGGAGGGCATCGACCTCCTCCTCTCCGACTCCACCAACGCCGAGGTCCCCGGCTTCACCCCGCACGAGCGCGACATCTCCCATGTGCTCCGCCAGGTGTTCGCCGGCGCCCGCAAGCGGATCATCGTGGCCAGCTTCGCCAGCCACGTCCACCGCATCCAGCAGATTCTGGACGCCGCCCACGAGTACGGCCGCCGGGTCGCCTTCGTCGGCCGCTCCATGGTCCGCAACATGGGCATCGCCCGCGACCTCGGCTATCTGAAGGTCCCGCCGGGCCTGGTGGTGGACGTCAAGACCCTGGACGACCTGCCCGACCACGAGGTGGTCCTGGTCTGCACCGGCTCCCAGGGCGAGCCCATGGCCGCCCTGTCCCGCATGGCCAACCGCGACCACCAGATCCGGATCGTCGAGGGCGACACCGTGATCCTGGCGTCCTCCCTGATCCCGGGCAACGAGAACGCGGTCTACCGCGTGATCAACGGCCTCACCCGCTGGGGCGCCAACGTCGTCCACAAGGGCAACGCCAAGGTCCACGTCTCGGGCCACGCCTCTGCGGGCGAGCTGCTGTACTTCTACAACATCTGCCGCCCGCGCAACCTGATGCCGGTCCACGGCGAATGGCGGCACCTGCGCGCCAACGCGGAACTGGGCGCGCTGACCGGCGTCCCCCACGACCGCATCGTCATCGCCGAGGACGGCGTCGCCGTCGACCTGATCGAGGGCAAGGCCAAGATCTCCGGCAAGGTCCAGGCGGGCTACGTCTATGTCGACGGCCTCTCCGTCGGCGACGTCGGTGAGCCGGCCCTGAAGGACCGCAAGATCCTCGGCGACGAGGGCATCATCTCGGTCTTCGTCGTCCTCGACTCCTCGACCGGCAAGATCACCGGCGGCCCGCACATCCAGGCCCGAGGCTCAGGCATCGACGACTCGGCCTTCGGCGAGGTGATCCCGAAGATCACCGAGTCCCTGGAGCGCTCCGCCCAGGACGGCGTTGTCGAACCGCATCAGATGCAGCAGCTCGTCCGCCGCACGCTGGGCAAGTGGGTCTCCGACACCTACCGGCGCCGGCCCATGATCCTGCCCGTCGTGGTGGAGGTCTGAGCTCGATCTGACGGTCCGTCGGACCGCAGACAGGGCGCGAACTGGGAGCGGGGCGGCTCGATTTGCATCGAGCCGCCCCGCTCCAGTACGTTTACAACTCCTCCCGACCGGGCACCCGGCCACCTCGTGCGCCGGAGGCAACCGCCCGGAGGGGGAGGGAAATCCGGCTCAGAATCTCTGATAAAGTCGGGTGCGCCGGAAAGGGAAACGCGCAAGCGGAACCCGGAAAGGCACCGAGGAAATCGGATCGGC